>DAOTAI010000514.1:0-3419 GCA_035593865.1 Acidobacteriota bacterium | reverse complement strand
TTCCATCAGCGGCTATCACATCCGGGAAGCCGGATCGACCGCTGTACAGGAACTCGCCTTCACGTTGAGGGACGGGATCGAATACGTCGAGTGGTGCCTGGAGAGGGGGATGCCCGTCGACAGCTTTGCGCCGCGGCTATCCTTCTTTTTCAATTGTCACAACGACTTCTTTGAGGAAATCGCCAAGTTCAGGGCGGCACGCCGCCTCTGGGCCCTCACCATGCGAGACCGGTTTGGAGCAACCGATCCCAGGTCTATGATGTGCAGATTTCACACCCAGACGGCCGGGTGCAGCCTGACCGCTCAACAACCCTACAACAACATCGTTCGCACCACGATCCAAGCCTTGGCGGCAGTTATCGGCGGGACCAACTCGCTTCATACGAACTCCCTGGATGAGGCTCTTGCCTTGCCGACCGAGCAGGCTGCGCAAATCGCCTTACGCACGCAGCAGATCATCGCTTATGAGAGCGGAGTACCCAACACCATCGATCCCTTAGCCGGCTCGTACTTCATCGAGAGCTTCACCGACCAGATAGAAGCAGCCGCTCGTCACTATTTCGACGAAATTGACAGGATGGGCGGGATGATTGCCGCCATTGAACGAGGATTTCCGCAGAAAGAGATCCAGGAAGCAGCCTATCGGTTTCAGAAAGCTGTGGAGACCGGGGATCGCGTTGTAGTCGGTGTAAATGACTTTACCGTCCCGGAGGATGAGCCAATCCCGATTTTGAAAATCGGTTCGGAAGCCGAACAAGAGCAAAAGGAGCGACTGCGTCTGGTCAAATCGCAACGCAACCCCGAAGCGGTCCGCCAATCCCTGGGCCGGCTTAAGAAAGCCGCTTCGGGAGACGAGAATCTAATGCCGTTTTTGCTGGCAGCCGTACGAGAACGTGCGACTTTAGGTGAGATTTGCTCATCCTTAAAGGAGGTTTTCGGAACTTATTCCGAGCCGGAAATTTGAGGTGTTCCAAGGAACTCCAAAGACATGACCGGGGGAATTCAAGCCTTTGCCCGTTTTGGAGTCCTTGGTCTCCCATGTGTTCCAATCCGTATGAACGCTGTCCGTGTTCTTATCGCGAAACCCGGGCTTGACGGGCATGATCGAGGCGCCAAGATTGTCGCTCGGGCCTTGCGTGACGCCGGTTACGAGGTGATCTACTCGGGGTTGCGCCAGACTCCCGAGCAAATCGTAAATGCGGCAATCCAGGAGGATGTGTCGGCTATCGGGCTTTCGATCCTCTCCGGCGCTCACCTCCATCTTTTCGAACGAGTCATTCAACTCCTGAAAGAGAGGGACGCATCGGATATCGTCGTCTTCGGAGGGGGGATTATCCCGGAACAGGACATTCCGCGATTGAAGCAGATAGGGGTCGAAGAGATTTTCCTGCCGGGAAGCGATACAAGGGAGATCGTCAGGTTTCTTACGGAAAGGTTTGCCAGTGGACAATCGACGAGCTGAGGAGCTCAATCGGGCCTTCATTCATTGCTACACGAAGTTGAAAGGGAAACAGATTCCCAGCTTCTCGATCCAGTTTTATCCCTACTCGACTTTTCGCCACACCATCCGCCTGCGAAGCGGGCACATCCTGATCAGAATCAGCGATGTCATCGCCGAGGCGCCCATCGAGGTCCTCTCCGCCCTCATCTGCATTTTGCTGTACCGGCTTTATAGACGAAGACCACCCGCAGAATCAGCAGATTTGTACAGGCGCTATGCAAACAGCGCCGACATCAGGCAGAAGGCCAGGCAAGCGCGTCGGACCAGGGGAAAGAAGCTTATGGGCGCACCTCGCGGCCAGACTTTTGACCTGCAGCGCCTGTTCGACAAGCTTAACCACGAATATTTCGGCGATCGAG
This sequence comes from Acidobacteriota bacterium, assembly GCA_035593865.1. Lineage (GTDB taxonomy): Bacteria > Acidobacteriota > UBA6911 > RPQK01 > RPQK01 > RPQK01. The sequence continues at coordinate 1,559 of DAOTAI010000514.1, read as the reverse complement.
TAAGAGTCAGCCGGGTGGGGTGGAGCCTGAGGCGCAGCAAACGGACCTTAGGACACTTCGACTCCGCGCACAAGACAATCACGATTAGCCGGTCGCTGGATTCCCCCGTCGTTCCGGAATATGTCGTGGAGTACGTGCTGTACCATGAAATGCTTCACGCCCTCTTTGATGATGAAACCCGGAACGGGGGAACCAGGATTCACGACCGGCGTTTTCTCGAGGCTGAGCGTCGGTTTAGTCGTTACGCCGCCGCCCAGGCCTTTATTCGGACGAGCCTGTGATCATCGGCGTTATCTCCGATACACATAATCTCCTGCGGCCGGAGGTGTTTGAGGTTTTCTCAAGGGTGGATCGGATTATTCATGCTGGCGACATAGGAACCGCCGATATTCTGACCGAACTCGAAGCGCTTGCCCCGGTCCATGCTGTCTACGGCAACACCGATCGTTTCCCGCTGGTTGAGCGACTCAAAGACCGCGAATTGTTAATCTTCGGCGACACCCGCATTTTCGTGACCCATATCGGCGGCAAGCCCAGCGAGATGCGACGGTTCTACCCCGAAATCGCCTATTGCAACATCGTGATATTCGGTCACAGTCACCGTCCCCAACATCTTGTCGAGGACCAGATCATTTTCTTCAATCCCGGCTCAGCCGGCCCTCGCCGATTTTCCCTGCCGGTAACCGTGGGAACAATCGAGATCCACAACGGTGCTATCGACGCCCGGATAATCGAGCTGCGGGCATGAGAGGCACTCACCCCCCCGTGCTCTCCCGGCCCGCTTTTACCCCTCGACGTGGTTATATTCCAGGCTGGCACGGAGCTCTTCGGCGGTGGCGGCTGCGGTCCCCACCTTCCCCACCACGATTCCAGCGGCATGATTGGCAAGGTAGGCAGCTTCACGCACAGTCGCTCCTGCGGCTACCGCCAGGGTCAAGGTCGCAATGACCGTGTCACCTGCGCCCGTTACATCAAACACCTCGCGGGCAAGCGTCGAAAGGTGGACATAGTCTCCCCGCCCAATCAGCGTCATTCCTTCTTCCCCCCGGGTAATCAGGACATGCTCGGTCCCGGTCTGTTCGAGGAGTCGATTCCCTGCCCTCACGAGCGATTCGTCATCGCTGATGATCAGGCCCGAAGCTCGCTCTGCTTCCCGTTTGTTGGGCGTTATGATGGATGCTCCCCGATATATGCAGAAATCATCAGCCTTGGGATCAACCGCTAGAAACAGGTCGCGTTTGCGGCAATTCTCCACGAGGTAATCGATCAACGGAGTGACCAGCAGTCCCTTCATATAGTCAGAGAGAATGACCGCGGCACTTCGTGGAAGCACTTCGGAGGCTTTATCTATAAGCACTCTCAGTGTCTCTCCGGCCACCGGCAGACGGCTTTCCTTGTCGGCACGGCAGACCTGTTGATTGTGAGCAATAATCCGGGTCTTGACGGTCGTGACTCGTGATTCCTGGACCACGACTCCGTCTGTCTCGATCCCCAGACGCTCGAATTCGCGCTTGAGCTCCTGACCGGCCTCGTCGGCTCCTATCACACCGAGAGGAATC
>DAOTAI010000513.1:0-3425 GCA_035593865.1 Acidobacteriota bacterium | reverse complement strand
TGTCCTCGCTAGTCTTCGGTCTGGCGCACTCGAACAATTCGAACCCGCCGTACGCGGCCGTCCACCTGCCGCTTGTCGGGGTCGTCGAACTCCCCTGGGTTTATATCCTTCTTGCGACGATCGCCGGAGTCTTCTACGGCCTTGCCTATGTCAGGAGCGGCAAGCTGACGACGGCCGCACTGGTTCATGCTATGGTTGATCTCTGGTGGTCAGTTTTCTTCCACGGGTAAATCGCATGAAACACCGTCCCGTCGTCGTGGTCTGGCTTGTTTCCTTCCTGACAATTGCGGTCTGGGGCGCACCTGAATCGACGTCGCTCCACCAGCTTGCCGATCGAATTGACGACATCCTTCAGGAGCACCGCCTCGACCGGGCCTTCTTTGGGGCGAAAGTCGTATCACTCGCCAACGACGAAGTTATTTACGCCAGAAATCCGGACAGCTATTTCATGCCTGCTTCCAATATGAAGTTGGTGACAGCAGTGGCAGCGGCTGAAATCTTGGGTTTTGATTTCCGCTTTCAGACGATTCTGGGCACCCGCGGGCGAATTGAGAACGGCGTTCTCGAGGGCGATCTGCTGGTCATCGGCGGCGGCGACCCGACAATCGGGGCCCGGCTTGGAAGTCCCAGTCTGGAGGAGATCGAAAACGGCGATGCCTACTGCGTATTTCGCCAATGGGCGGAGGAGTTGAAGAAGCGGGGGATTACGAAAATCACCGGGCGGCTCGCAGGGGACATCTCGATCTTTGCTGGCCCGGAACGCGGCGAAGGCTGGACGTGGGATGATTTCGCCTGGGGTTATGCGGCGCCGGTCAGTGGCCTGCAATTCAATGAAAACTTGGCTTTGGTGAGAATCGACGCACGTCGCGGCGATTTTTTGACCCCAACGCTTCGGTTGACGCCGCCCGACGCGGTACGGCTGGTCAACCTTCTCTATTACGCCGTTGATTGGGAGTCACCCGATGTCGAGGCTTTTGCGCCCGAGCCCGGGGTTGTTGAGCTCAAAGGAAAGGTGAGGAGCAACCGTTCTTCGCTCTACGCGCTTAGCGTCCCTTCGCCTCCCGATTACTTCTTGAGGTCGTTGAGACAAGTGCTCGAGAAATCAGGCATCTCGGTAACAGGGGGCACACAGGTAATCACTGACACGGAGTCGCCCTCCGATGTTCAGACGCTCCTGGTTCATAACTCCCCGGATCTGCGCTACGTCCTGAAGGTTATGTTGAAAGTCAGCCAGAACCTGTACGCCGAGACGTTACTAAAGCAGCTTTCGCCTTCCCGGAAAGGAAAAAACTTCGATGACGGCATCAGTCAGGTGGAGCAGGTATTGCGACGGATTGGCGTGAACGAAGACGCTTTCGTCCTGGTCGACGGTTCCGGTCTGTCCCGTTACAATCTGCTGACCCCTGATGCTCTAGTCACCCTGCTCCGACACGTTTACCATCAGCCTTATGCTTCGGATTTCATGGATTGCCTGCCGGTTGGCGGGGTTGATGGGACGCTGCGCGATCGCATGGGTGCTTCGGCCGCTGCCGGCAACACCAGGGCCAAAACGGGAAGTCTGGCTTATGTACGATGTCTGTCCGGCTATGTGACTACCCGGGACGGGGAAGTGCTGGCTTATTCCCTGATGCTCAATCACGCCGCTCCACAGCTCATGAAGAGACCGGAAACAGTGTTGGATAAGATCGTTGCTGTTCTGGCCGGGATCGAACGCTGACGCGGGGACAAGGGCGCTCCGGGGGCGGTGGGTTTCATCCGGGCGCTGACGCGCCCTCCTTCGAAACACACCCTACGTCTCCTTCGAAACCCACCTTCCCTCCTGCATAGCAACTACGTCGGAGAGCCGCGGTTATTTTGCAGCTTCTCAGCCTTTTCCGCCCGATTCCTTGGTTCGCGCGGCTTTGGCCTGGCGCAAACGGCGAATATATTCCATCCTCTCCTGAATGGTTTTTTCAAAGCCCTGGTCCGAGGGGAAGTAGTAACGTCTTCCGACCAGAGATTCAGGCAGGCAGTCCATGTCCGCGACGCGGTCTTCTTCATCGTGGGCATATCGATACCCCTTCGAATATCCCAATTCCTTCATCAGCCGCGTCGGTGCATTCCGAATATGCAGGGGAACAGGCTCGTTCCTGGTGTTTTTGACATCGTTTTGCACTCGACCGTAGGCCACGTAGACCGAGTTGGATTTCGGCGCCTGTGCCAGATAAACAGCCAGTTGGGCTAAGGCCAGATTGCCTTCCGGCTGCCCGATGAAATCGACTGCCTGCATCGCCGCTATGGCGCGTCCCAGGGCGCTCGGGTCGGCTAGGCCGATATCTTCGGAAGCGAAACGGACCATGCGCCGTGCAATGTACAGAGGATCTTCTCCGCCCTCCAGCATTCGCACCAGCCAGTAGAGCGAGGCATCAACATCACTGTTTCTTAAGGACTTATGCAGGGCTGAGATAAGATTGAAATGCTCCTCGCCGGCCCGGTCGTAAAGCAGGGTTCGTCGCTGTAGTGCTTCTTCAGCAATCTCTCGGGTGATAGTCGGCCGAGGCCCGCCTGCCTTTGCATCTGCCTGTTCGGCGATTCGGCTCGCGTCCTCCACGGCCAACTGCGCAGCGACTTCCAGCGAATTCAGTGCGATGCGGGCGTCCCCGTTGGCGAAGGTCGCAATCCTCTCAAGAGCCTCGTCTCGCACCTCCAATCCCAATTTTCCCAGCCCTTTCTCCTCATCCTGCAAGGTGCGACGAAGCAGCTCAACGAGATGGTGTTCCTCCAGGGGATGGAGGACCAGCACACGAGTCCGGGACAGCAGCGGCGATATGACTTCGAAAGACGGATTCTCTGTTGTGGCGCCAATCAGCGTGATCGTCCCTTTTTCGACATGCGGAAGAAAAGCGTCCTGCTGCGCCTTGTTGAACCGGTGGATTTCGTCAACGAACAGGATGGTGCGCCGGTTGAAGCCTTTCTTTTGATACTCGGCCTCCTCCACGACGTGTTTGACTTCTTTGATCCCCGACATGACGGCGCTGAGTGACACAAAGTGAGACCGTGTCTCCTGTGCGATAATTCGGGCAAGTGTCGTTTTCCCAACGCCGGGCGGCCCCCAGAAGATCAGGGAGGGCACCTGGTCGGACCGGATCATTTGAAAAAGCATCTTGCCCTCTGCAAGCAGATGGTCCTGTCCGAGCACTTCTTCGAGACGGGTCGGTCGCATTCGCTCAGCCAGCGGCGGCGCCGGTCCGCTTTCCGTCGCGGTTTTCACCGCTTCACGGTCCTGGGAAGAAAAAAGATCACGGCTCATGACAACACCCTTTGCCGAAGCACCTCGTACATGATGATTGATCCGGCAACCCCGGCGTTCAGACTCTCGGCCTCGGTGCACATTGGGATGGTCAGACGTGAGTCGCCGTCAGCCAGGATCGCGGGATTGACGCCTA
>DAOTAI010000512.1:0-3434 GCA_035593865.1 Acidobacteriota bacterium | reverse complement strand
CAGGGACTCTCGGCACAAAAAGCTGACACCTCGGCAGTCGTCGCACAGCTGCGGGAGGAAATCCAGAAGCTGAATGTGAAGTTGGACGACACCAATAACCGGATTGCCGGCTTGTATCAGAAAGTCGAGGAAAGTCAGCTAAAAACCTCCTCGCTGCGCAATGTGCCATCGGCTGGCGGGACCGGCGGGGTCGAGCCGGATCAGGTGTACAGCCAGGCCTACAATGACTATCTTCTGGGCAATTATGATCTGGCAATTGCCGGTTTTCAGGATTTCCTGACGAACTTCCCCAACAGCGAGTACGCCGACAACGCGGCTCATTACATTGGTGTTTGCTATTTCGAGCAGGGACGATACGAGCAGGCCGCCCAGGCCTTCGACCAGGTGATCAATTTGTATCCCAAGGCCGATAAGACCCCGGTGGCTTATTTCAAAATGGCCGCAGCCTACCAGAACCTTCATAAGAACGACGAAGCGATCGAGACCTGGAAAAAGCTGTATACCCTTTTCCCTGACTCACAGGAGGCCAAACTGGCCGCCCAAGAGTTGGAAAAGCTCGGCGTAGCACTACCCAAAGCCGGCGCGCGTCGACGGTAACTCGCGCGCCGCCGCGTCTTTTGCAAAACAAAGGCAAGCTTTTGATGTTTTCTATAGTCGAGGCCTGTTTTGTCGCCCCAGAAATAAAGAAGTTCAGGATTGTCGCCCCGCGAATTGCACGTAAGCGAAAAGCCGGGCACTTCGTTCTCGTCAGGGTTCACCCCAAGGGAGAGCGCGTGCCTATTACCATCGCTGATTCAGATCCGCAATCGGGAACCATCACCCTCTTCGTTCAAGGGATTGGCAAGACAACGAAATTGATGAATATGCTCGAAGTGGGCGATTCCTTGAGCGACGTGGTGGGTCCGCTGGGAAAATCGTCCGACGTCAAGCTCTACGGCACCGTGGTTGTCATCGGAGGAGGCGTCGGAGCTGCCATTGCCTTCCCTACTTCAGTGGCCATGAAACAGGCAGGCAATCACGTCATATCGATCCTGGGGGCCCGCAACCGAGAGCTGATTATTCTGGAGAAAGAAATCTCGGCCATCAGTGACGAGGTGATCGTAACGACTGATGACGGCAGCTATGGCCGGAAGGGACTTGTGATTGATCCCCTGCAAGAGATCATCGAGTCGGGACGGTCAGTGGATCTTGTCCTCGCTATCGGCCCGATTCCGATGATGCGGGCCGTCGCGGAAGTCACTCGACCCCACGGCATCAAAACGATCGTTAGTCTTAACTCGATCATGATCGATGGAACCGGCATGTGTGGCGGCTGCCGAGTAGTCGTGGGCGACAAGGCCCAGTTTGCCTGCGTCGACGGTCCGGAGTTTGATGCCCATCTGGTGAATTTCGATATTCTCCGACAACGAAACAGTTTGTACCGGGAGGCCGAACGCCTCTCGCTCGATAGATTCCTCCAGGATCCAACCGCTGACATCGCCTGTAACCGGGAGATGTGCCGGCTCCAGTATTTGCACGAATGACGGCTGTCGTCTTCGCGATCCGTGCGCCGATTCAATAGTCATTTCAGGAATTCGATCAGTATGAATCCGCTGAGCCCCAAAGAACGAGTCAAGATCCCGCGACAAGAAATGCCGGAGCAGGCGCCGGAGTTGCGGCGACAGAATTTCGAAGAAGTCAACCTCGGCTTGGATCTCGAGGTGGTCAGACGGGAAGCCCAACGATGCCTGGAGTGCGCCCATACCAAGTGCGTTGAGACCTGCCCTGTGGGAGTGAAGGTCAGGGATTTCGTGCGGCTTATCATTGCCGGCGACATACTCGGTGCTGCCGCGAAGATACGGGAGGACAATGTTTTGCCTGCCATCACTGGACGTGTCTGCCCGCAAGAGGATCAATGCGAGGGAGGCTGCATCCTGGGCAAGAAGTTCCAGCCTTTGGCGATCGGTTATCTTGAACGGTTCGTCGCAGACTATGAAGCCTCCGTCGGAAGGGTCGGTCTGCCGGAAAAGGCCCCGGCAACCGGAAAGAGAGTTGCGGTGGTGGGCAGCGGCCCAGCAGGTCTGACGGCAGCCGGCGATTTGATTCAGCGCGGACACGAGGTGACGGTATTTGAGGCGCTTCACGAGATAGGCGGTGTCCTGGTTTATGGCATTCCCGAGTTCCGACTGCCGAAAGAGATTGTTCGCCGCGAAGTGGATAATCTGCGGGCCCTGGGTGTTCGGTTTGAAACCAATGTGGTGGTTGGAAAAACCGTCACAATCGACGAACTGTTCGAAGAGGAAGGCTATCACGCGGTGTTCGTGGCCACCGGGGCCGGTCTTCCCCGGTTCATGTCGATTCCGGGTGAGCACCTCAACGGGGTTTACTCCGCGAATGAATTCCTGACTCGAGTGAATCTCATGCGTGCTTACCGCTTCCCGGAATACGACAGCCCTCTTTATGACTGCCGCGGTAAGAAGGTCGCCGTCATTGGCGGCGGGAATACCGCTATGGATGCTGTTCGCACCGCCTTGCGCCTGGGGGCCGCCAAGGCGAGCCTGATCTATCGTCGTACTGAAGCGGAAATGCCGGCGCGGATCGAGGAGGTTAAGCACGCCAAGGAGGAGGGAGTCGAGTTCATGACCCTGGCTGCGCCCCTGGAGTTCCTGGACAACGGATCGGGCTGGCTTGCCGGCGCCCGTTGTATTCGCATGCAACCAGGGGAGCCCGACGATTCCGGCCGCCGTCGTCCTGTGCCGATTCCAGACAGCGAGTTCGAAATTCCTCTGGACGTGGCCATCATCGCGGTCGGAACCACAGCTAACCCGCTGATTCAATCAACCACGCCTGATTTGAAAACGACCCGAGGAGGATATATCAGTGTCGACCCGGAGACGATGAAGACTTCCAAACCGGGAGTCTTCGCGGGTGGCGACATTGTCACCGGAAGCGCCACCGTAATCCTCGCCATGGGCGCCGGCCGCAAAGCCGCCCGGGCGATCCATGAGTACCTGATGTCGGGAGAGTGGTAGATCCAGGGCAGTGCCGCGTCTTGGGCCGAATTGATTAGAGCGTCGGCCCCCTGAAACAGCAAGCGGCAGCAAGGTAAAATCCGACAGGAAATATAGCCCATGACGGAGCCGCGACTCAGAATAGGCGTGTCGTCCTGCCTGCTCGGCATGAACGTACGCTACGACGGGGGTCACAAGGAGGAGCATTTCGTCCGCCATGTCCTCGCCCAGCACGTCGACCTCATACCTGTCTGCCCGGAAATAGAAATCGGTCTTGGGACGCCACGCGAGCCAATCCAGCTCGAAGGAGATCCTGCCGATCCGAGGCTCATGACAATATCGTCACGGCGAGATCTCACCTCGGCTATGAGAAGCTATGCCTTGCGACGGGTTGAAGAGCTGGAGGCAGCGGGGCTCCACGGTTATATCGTCAAGCGCGACTCG
>DAOTAI010000511.1:0-3464 GCA_035593865.1 Acidobacteriota bacterium | reverse complement strand
CCAACAACACCAAGGAGTTCTCTTCGTTTCATAGACTCTCCAGTCTCACTGCTTGGCTAAGTTGCGCACTTCACTGCAGATGCGTTCTTCTACACCGGAAGCGAGCGGCGCGGGCCAGCCGTAAAAGATAGTTGAACCGGAGCCACTCGGGATCCCAGGCCCCTGTGTCTGGTCCCAGCCGGCCTCATACCCGCCCTCCTTCAGGATACGCTCAGACGGGATGTAGCAGGGCACTTCATTCGCGTAGGCCACCGGCCAAACCTGGCCCGGTCCGAGCTCTCGCTTCAGCCTTAAAGCATAGTCAACACAAACCTCTCCGGCTAGCGCAACCAACGTCAGGTCCCTTCCAAAGCGCCAGATTTGTATGGGATAGGGGACCTGTGACGGCAGGGTTCCCTCATCCATCTGGGCCAGCATTCGTTCGGCATGCCGCCGGCTGTAAGCGCTTTGGCTGCGAGAAAGCTCAAGGAATTTCTGCCGGGACGGGAGTGGCGCCAGCGGCAAGTTAATTTCTTTGTAAATCGCCCGAATGGGCCCTTCCACCCGGTGCCCGCCAGCCTCGGCGATTGTAGCGATAACGGCTTCCGCCAAAGACCGGCCGTTCTTTTCGGCCTGGGGCACTCCACCCTGCGGCTGAGGATCAATGTCGCCCGCGCATCCGGTCACAAACAGTGCCGTGGAGCCCTCGAATCGTCGTTCAATCTCCTCTGCAGCTACGCCGGCCAAGTCGGGATGATATTGATAGAAGCCCTCTTGCCCGTTTCGTATCGAAGTACAGTGGCATGCATAAGTGAAAATGACGGCCCGCATCTCTCCTTCGGCCGATTCGACAGTGAGCACGGGAAGATCGGGGTCTGATACTCCAGACGGATTGGCGCCGAAATCGTAGCTTCCATCCGCTTGGAGCACCCGCCGATTCACTCCCAGGCTGGCTTTCCCACGTCTGAACGATAACCGGGCAGGAAGTGGATTCGAGAGCGCGACACCGATGGAGTCGAGGATTCGATCGCGAATAAAATCGGAGGCGCTTCTAATCTTGCGCATTTGTTCCTCGTCCAGCCCCCAATTGATGTACGGGTCGAACCCTTCAGGGAGCGCAGGCCCGCTGTGGTTGTGCGTAGCGATCAGCATCAGCTCATGCTCGCGGACTCCGTAGCGTGTTTCGCACAGGGAGACAATTTCCTTATGCATCCGGCGTGGAAAAATGTGAATATCGGCGTTTACGAGAACCCGGCGCCTCCCCTGGCTGTCCTCAAATGCCACGACACGCATCCACAGGTCGGCTGCTGTTCCCTCGGCAGGACGGTTTCGGTGGCTGTACCCGCCCATCCAACCGTTCTCCTCGGGGGTAATCTTTGCCCGCGCGGTTCCTACCCGGAATACTCCGGAAGCAAGCTCGCCCTGCATTGAAGCGGCCCAGCATACCTCGGGGCTGCCTTGCCCCAGGAGGCCGACAAAGCCAACGAGGAAAATGAAAACAACCCGCTTGGCCGCGGCCACGAGGATGCGGACCGATCGCTCCGACGACATCGTGTCTATTCGAGCCATCACGCGTCCTCCTTTGTCCGTGGTTTCTACAACCATACTCTGGGCAGAGGCGGGAGGTAAACCGGGGGCCGTTACTCGGGCTGCACTTTCGCGAATCTTAAACGGGACGGCAGGAATTTCGGCTGATATGGCACTGCGCCTGTCGGACCCACTCGGCACGACGCCTGAGCTGTGGATCGGGATGCAGGCTCAGTACGACCTCTGGCAGGCATCGAGAAAGAAGCGCAAGAAAATCAACCGGCTTCAGGCTGCGTGAATTTAATTTCTGCTATTCTCTAAGTGTGACCGAAGAGGATGCAAAAGCCCTTGTGGCTCAATGGGAAGAGCGAAGCCAGGTCCTGCGAAAGGCTCGAAAGCACGAGATTCTCACGGCAGACACGCAGGAGTTTGTCCGCTCCATGTCAGGTGTATTCGAGAGCCTACTCGCTCACCTGCCCGCCCGAAACACCTCGGGTTTGGTCGAACAACAGAAAATCTTCTCGAGACTCCCCCGGTGAACGCCCTTCTCGAAGCAGCTCATGAGGTCCAGTTCTTCCTGATCTCCCGCAACTGGGAGTTCTGTTCTCTGCCTGCACGCCTTTGCCCCCTGGGCTCTTCCCGGGCTCTTCCCAGGGGGCAAGGGAACCAAAGCAACTCGCTTGCCCCCTGATCGAAAGGTCTGTTCAGGCTACTCGCCTGGCTTCCAGGAGACGACAAGCTGCCGCTGACCGCGAGTCTCTGGCGATGGCAAATCGGCATCTGGAGTGTTACTCCGAAGGAAAGCGACATGAGCCAGAACGTCCTGTCCGACCGCCAGACCGTGCCGGGCCAGGTAGCAACCGACCACCGTTCCAGTGCGACCGCGGCCGCCCCAGCAATGAACGTATGTGGACAGTCCCTGGCTCAGAAACTCATCGATTGCGTCAAGGATGTCGCGCATCGTCTGAACGCTTGGCGTCGAAGCGTCGGCAACAGGGATATGACGAACGTCGATACTCAATCCTCGCGTGGCAGCTAATTCTTGCAAAAGACCTTCATAGGGGACGAAGGGTGCGCCTCCGTGGCTTATCTCCCCCGGCTGCATCACGTTGACAATACGGCGAATTCCCGATTCCAGCAGCGCTTCGAGCTTCTGTCGGGCGGTTTCCGGGTCCTTATCTCCTGGGTAGCAACCAGCCAACAAGCGGCCAGGAACCACCCAGTAAGAACGCGAGAACGGGACGGAACGCCGACCGCCTCCGGCCTTGTGCGGGTGCCTGTCCGCCTGGTCTTCCCAGAAGAGCGACAGATGCAGGATCACCTGGTCCTCCACCAGACCTGCCCCCTGACCATCTGGACTTTCGAACCGCCACTCCTGACCGCGACTCACGCCCGGATAGACTTTGGCCTGACACCTGGTAACAAAATTCTTCAGATCCTCGCCGTTGAAACTTATCGGGCGCGCTTCCTTACCCTGATGATCAAGCAGAACTTGCATAGCGTAACTTCGCGCAAGCCTCGGCAACAGAATCCGCATGGCGCTTTCCCTCGACAGCCACTCGAATCCAGCCGGCTTTCCATTGATAAAGAAGACGGCTCCTCTCTGGCCGGGTTTGTGAGTCAGGCTATTCAACCAGCTGTCCAGAGTCTCCCGAGATGCCGCAAAAGCGTCCCGCATCGCTCCGGTAGCAGACCTGAGGTTCAACCTCGCGTGCATATCGCGAATCCCCTCCCACACTTCCGCCTGGTCTCCCATTGGCGCCGCGCGAAAGGCGAGCGACCGGCTGACGGATCTCTGCTTTCGGGCCCGGAGCTTGTAGGCCATGATGTGAGCGGAGTCTTCGAAACGGGCAGTACGATAATGCCATCTGCCTTGTTCGGTGCAACTCACTGGCACGACGACTTCCGAGTGCTCGCGGACAAGAACCGTGGTGTTCAGAACCCGGTTCTGCTTGGCG
>DAOTAI010000510.1:0-3469 GCA_035593865.1 Acidobacteriota bacterium | reverse complement strand
GTCTGCTTCGTCGCGCATTTGCTATCAAGGCTGGATTAAACGACGCTGAAACCCAGGTGCTGCTCGAGGTGGCGTCCCGGATGAGAGCGAGGACCGCTCCCCTGGATAATCGGGCCCAGGCGATCATCCGTTCGTTTCGCCAGAAACACGGCGGGGGACGTCTGCCGGCTGGTGTCCTGCCGCCTCCTCCGCCTCCCGAGCTCACGGCCCTGCAACGCCAGCGGGACGCGATTCTGGAGGAAGCGGTCCGTGAATTGGACTTCCAACTGGGATCCGTCGGGCTGGAAAAACTCCACCGCCAGATCAGCCGCGCCAGGACGTCGACAACCGGTCAGAACGCCGCGGTTCGGACACCGGCTGAAATCCGGCCTTTGGCTAGCCGTATGCTCTCCTCTTCTCGACGAGAGGAGGTGGCCCGATGACTGGTCTCTTCCGACGAACCTTTACCGCGATGGCTCTGTTCGCCATGGCCTGGTTGACCGCCGGTGCTTGCGTTCGGGCCCAAAGCACCGAGGGTTACCTTGATGTTTTCTACGACAGTGAGCTCGACCAGGTGTTCGCCTTTGCCGGGACCTATCCCGACTACGAGACTCTGACGTACTATGATCCGAAGGTGGACGTCTCTCTATGGTGCGGTGACGACATCTGCTCCGGCTGGAACAACACTGTCACAGTGGATTACGGCACTTACGTCTACGCCGAAATGTCGTGGCCCGCAAAAGCCGGTCTGACCTATTACGCTTATGCCACGCACAGCCTGAAGCTCGATTGGATAGCGTTTGATCCAGAAATCTACTCGTATTGGGATTACTACGGCTACAGCTTCAATCCGTGCCCCCCGTCTCCCTGCGTGTTGGTAGAGCGCGAGCCGCCCAGCTGCTGGTGGTTCCCGCCGCTTGTCGCCGTTGTTCTCTACGCGGAAATTATAGACTTGGGCTCGAGCGAGGCGGAGTTGACAATGCCGACGGTTTCAATCGAAATCGACTGTCCTCCAGGGGTCGTCTGCTCGGGACCCCCAGCCACGTTCGAGTGCCTTTACACTCCTGTTACGCACCTCGCTGAGACGGTTCGCGCAGTGGCAGCACCATCAGGTGGAACTTTTCACTGGACATTGGGTTCGAAACTATTGGCCAAGAGCGGAACAACTGGGTCCGCGGTTGAGGTCGAGGGTGTGGAAGGAAGCTCGGCCCCGGCTGACACTTGGATAAAAGTGACGTACACCCTGGAGGACGGCTCATCTGCGTCAGCATCCGTTCCCGCCACGGTTCGCTTCGCGTTCAAACTGAGGGCAAAGTCGATGGGAGGTGTCGAGAACACCACGCTTATCTATTCTTCTCTCGGAGTCTATAGGGGGTATTTAACGACCGTATACTACGATGCAACCGACCAGTTTGGGGAGAATAATGTCATTGTCGCGGATGGACCGGAGTTTGCGGAAGTTCTCAGTACACTGTACGTCTCAGAACCAGTCACTTTTGATCCTCCCGATGGGCAAAAGAAGAGTACTCGGTACGTCCTCAATGAGGGAGGCCGGGACGTCCTTTCAGTAACAGCAGCAACAGGCGATCCCTTCCCTGACCCTTTCAGGGCCAGCCGCGAGCAAATCTTGTATTTTGAGAACGAGGATTTCTCACCTCAGTACCAGGATTACTACACGACGTATGCGGAGGTAGAAATCGAGTGGTTACACACATTCTGACGGGCGTGGTCGTAGAGGAGAAAGTGCGATGCGAAAACTCATCTGTCTGCGGGCAACTCTGGCTGCAATCTTGATCTCCCGGTTTTGTGTCGGGGCAGAGAACCAGACCCCGCTCGGCGTTTTGGAAAAGGCCCTGGCCCACAGCAACAGCGCGATCCGGTTGCGGGCGGTGGAAGGCATGGAACCAGTGATTGAACGTGTGACCGACCCCGCCTCGCTTGCCGCCTTGTTGAGTCGGGCGGTCCGCGACAAGTCCACACCGGTCCGACAGCAAGCCATCACCCCCCTGGCACTGGTTGACAGGGACGCCTTCGTGGCAGTGCTCCCAGATTTCCTCGGCAAAGGCGACGAGATCATGGAACTGTGGGCGGCGAGGGCCCTCGAGAGGGTTTCCGCGCCAGCGGCCAAACTGGAGGAGTTGATACCGATTGCGGAGCGGTTGCTGGAAAGCGACGGCTTGGTCACCATGAATGCGGGAATGTCTTTGTCACTGACTATTCTTAAGGGACTGGATCCGGACTCTACAGCCGGGTTGCGACACTCGCAATGGGTCATGGAATCACTTCTGTCTAGGCACCCTGACCGAGCCATTGGCGTCATGGTGAGATCCGGCGCAATCGCCTTCCGACAGAAGTTGAGTGAGCTTGAGAACGATCCTGGCTTGTCGCCTATAATCACATTAAGTCGATGCACTGTCGGAATTCGTTCGGGGTGTGAGCAGCTTGCTGCGTCCATCAGCGGCAGCGCCGCGGCACAACGCGGGGACTTGCTCGGCCACCTGCTTTGGCTGCCGAAAGAGGCGGAACCGGGACTTTCTCCCGCAGTCAGGACTGTGCTCGCCGGTGCGGCCAGGGATGCCCTGTCGAGTCAGAACTCTGGGATGAGGATAACGGGGCTCGTTATGCTCGAGAAGATGAAGAGCCCGGACGCGAAAGCGCTTGCGATCGCGTTGCTGGCCGACCCGGACAGCAGGGTGCGCCTGCAGGCCGCCTTGATGTTGCCCGACACCGCTGACCACCGGATAAGGCCCATCATCGAAAATTCCTTTCGCTCTGAGAACCTCCGTGGTCTAGCCACGAGCGGCGTGGCGGAAAGGGGAAGGGTTGAGTACGCAATGCAGATAGCCCAGACTCTAGAGAGCGACGCCGGTACCGGCGTGAAGCGAGAGGCGCTCCGCCAGCTGGCGAAATTGAAAGCCACCGGTCCGGTGTCCCATCTGATCACCCAGAGCTTTTGGAAGCCTGGCTTGGAATACCATGCGGCAATGGCCATGGTTGCGGTAATGGGCGAATCGGCGCTTGCCTTTTTTCGCGAAGTGCTTACGACCGAAAAGGAAGTGGTTCCCGTAAAGCGGACAAAGACCTATGCGCGCACACCGGAAGGTTCGAGGGAGTTCGACCGCGACGCCCAGAAGTTCTACGGTCCCTGGGAGCGGAGGATTGCCGCCGCCAAGGCGATCATGATGCTCGAAGGGCGCGTGAGCGAGTGAAACTTGGCACCGGCCCTGGCGCCGTGACGTGCAAATCAAGGGACTTGGTGCGTGCAATGGTGTCCCGAGATTGGGTGAAGCACTGAAAACGATCAAAATTTACCGAAGGGGGATGGGTCATGCGACGTTTGATACCCGTTTGTGATCTCGTGATGACTGTTGAGTGCCGACAGAAAAGAAAAGTAGGGACTACGGCATCTTGTTATACGTTTCGCACACCGGACACGAGATATAGTCAAGAGTTGTGTATGACATTTCTTTAGGAGAGCGTGAGCGCATCC
>DAOTAI010000034.1:16324-20407 GCA_035593865.1 Acidobacteriota bacterium | reverse complement strand
GAACCTCGGCGATTTGCTCTTCCCCTTCAGGGAAGGGATATAACATCGAACCGAGTCTGCAGAGTCCTGTCCGCATGCTATGGCCGGCGACCGTCCCCGATTCGACGCTCTGTTGACGGGTGCGGGCTCCCGTCGGTATACTTGACAGCGCCAAACCATTTCGGATGACGAGGTTCTTGCCAGAATGAGGTCGTTGTCACCGGGCGCCACCGTGCTCGCCTGCCTGTTTTTTCTCACCGAGCTTTTCGCTCAGTCTGCCGGTTTTTACCCACTCGAGCAGATCAAGCCAGGTTTAAAAGGTTACGGGAAAACCGTTTTTGAGGGGAACCGGGTTGAGCGATTCGAGTTTGAAGTCTTGGGCATCCTGAAAAACGTAGGCGCCAAGCAGGACATGATTCTTGCGCGCCTTACCGGTGAACGAGTGGAACGTACCGGTGTTTTCGCCGGGATGAGCGGCAGCCCGGTTTATATCGACGACAAACTGGTCGGAGCTGTCTCTTCAGCCTTTCCGTTTTCGAAGGAACCCATTGCCGGTATTACTCCAATCCAGCAGATGGTCGATATCTTCAAGGAACGGCCCCCCGCCACAATTCGGCCCCGGGTGAAGGCGGACCCTCGAAGCTGGCTGAACCCTCCGACGGAGGTCGCCGACTTGTTGCCCGTGAGTCTGATTCCTTCGGCATCCGGACAACCGGGCGATGCGCCTTCTCTGAAGCAGATTGCCACTCCCTTGAATCTGGCAGGGTTTTCGCCGCGTGTGATCGAGCAGTTCTCCCCTTTTTTCAGGTCTTTCGGACTGGAACCGGTCAGCGGGGTTGGGGGGATGGCAGCTGACCCTACCGATGACAGTCGGCTGGAGCCCGGATCGACGGTAGCCGTTCAGCTCGTTCGCGGAGACATGGATGTTAGCGCCACCGGAACTGTTACGCACGTAAGCGGGAATAATATCTACGCCTTCGGACATCCCTTCCTGAGCATCGGGTACACCGATCTCCCCATGAGCAAAGCGGCCGTCATTACCGTCATTCCGACTCTGATGATAAGCACCAAAGTTGCTGCTATCACACAATCGGTCGGTACCATTCGCCAAGATCGTGCAACCGGCATCATGGGGGTGACAGGCGAACAATCTCGCATGATTCCGGTTCGCCTGAAACTGAACACCAGCCGAAACGAAGTCAAGGAATACAACTACGAGGTCGTCAACGATACATTTCTGACGCCTTTTCTGATGGCTTTTACGGTACAGAACGGGATCATCTCCTCGGAACGCGCGATTGGCGGTCAGACCCTGCAGTTGAAGTGCAACATCAAGTTGAAGGACCACCCTGACGTCCTGTTTGAAAACAGCGTTTCGGACCTGGCCAGTTCATCGGCTTTTGCGGCACTAGCAGCGGCTTCGCCGGTTCATTTCCTTCTAAACAGCGGTTTCGACCAGGTTGTCATGCAAGAGATCAGCATCGAGATCGATGCAATCGAGCAAACCAGGGAAGCGATTTTGGAAAAAGTCTGGCAGGACAAACTGGAGGCTCGGCCGGGCGAGGAAGTCAACCTCACTATTTTCATGAGAAAACCGAATGGTGAAGTCATGGTGGAGAAGCATTCGGTCAAGATTCCTGAAGATATCGCCCCCGGTCCGCTGAAATTGATGATCGGCGACGGCTCCTCCTTTGAGAAAAGCGACGCCGAATCGGACTTGCAATTCATTCCCACTACACTTGAGCAACTGGTAAGGGCTATCAACAACCTGAAGAAGAACGATCGGCTCTACATTCGACTTTTTCGGGATCAGCCCGGCGCCCTTATTGGCGGCGAGGCTTTGCCCGACCTCCCTCCATCTCTACTGGCGCTTTATAAGTCGGAGAAGACTTCCGGCGATGTCAAAACGATAAATAAAGTCATATACGTGGAACACGAACTTTCTCCGACGAAATTTGTGCTCAGTGGTCAGAAACTCTTAAACATCAACGTCAAAAGCTAGTTGCGGGTTACGAACGGGTTGCGGCCGACCGATAACTGCGAAATCGCCCTGGTCAAGCGCAGGACAACCTCCATTTCCGGTAACCGGCAACTGGCAACTGGTTATTCGCAACTCGTAACATGAAAAGACTGATTCAACTCTGCTTCTGCCTGCAGGTAGTCGTTTGGATTTCGCAATCTTCATCGCTGGCAACCCAACCTGATCAATGGACCGTCTCGACTCCCGATGAGTTCCTGGCGGGCGACCTGAAGGGCGTGTCGGTAACGGGCGACGGGGGTATTGTGCTAGCCCCGGCGCTCGAGCAAATTATGGACACCCAAGAGGCGTTCATTCACGCTGTTGTCGCTGATGCGGCTGGGAATCTTTACATCGCCACCGGAAACCAGGGAAAGATTTTCCGAGTCGGGCCTGATGGACAAGGCGCCGAGTGGGCCAAGTTAGAAGAGCCTGGAGTCCACGCCCTGGCTGTCGACTCCAGTAACCGCCTCTACGCAGCCTCGGCACCCGACGGCAAGGTTTACCGTTTCGAAAACGGTCCAACTCCCCAGGTCTTCTTCGACCCCGATGACAAGTATGTGTGGGCTCTCAACTTTGACCGTCAGAACAATCTGTACGTTGGAACAGGGCCTAAGGGCATCATTTACAAGGTGGACCCACAGGGGCGCTCTGAAGTCTTCTATGACAGTAAGGAAACCCACATTGTCACCCTGGAACGTACACCAGACGGGCTCCTTCTGGCCGGAACCGCTCCCGGCGGGCTGGTTCTGCGGTTTTCCTCCGACGGCAAGCCTTTCGTGCTTTTCGACTCGACATTGAGCGAAATCAAGGCCATTGCGACGGACCGTTACGGCAACATTTACGCTGCGGGACTTTCCGGCGGCCCCCCCTTGGAAAGCGTGACCGTTGTTTCCAATTCCAGTTCCAGCAAGGCCCAGACTGCCGGCGACGTGCAAAGCAAAGACACCGAGGAGGTCACCGTCACTACCGGCGACGAGAGCAAAGGCCCCAAGAAAACAGAGATCTACAAGATCGACAAGAACAACCGGGTGGAGACGATTTACTCTTCAAGTTCCGGACTTCCCTATGACCTGGTGGTAAGGGCGGACGGGAATGTCCTGGTGGCGACCAGCAACAAGGGGCGAATCGTTTCGATCGATCCGAAACGCTTTCCGACTTACCTGGTGCAGACATCCGAAGAGCAAGTCACCCAGCTTATCGAGCGAGCGGGCAAGCTCTACGCGGCGACCAGCAACCTGGGCAAATTGTTCCTGGTTGGCGGAAAACCGAGCGGCCCTGCCACCTATCAGTCCCAAGAGTTCGACGCCGGCATGACTGCGAATTGGGGCACCATTCGATGGGTGCCCAGGGGTTCTGGGACAACGTCGGGCATCCGGATCTATACCAGATCGGGCAACACCTCGACCGCGGATCAGACCTGGACTGACTGGGACGGGCCCTATTCCGACGGCAGAACTGCGCAGATAAAGAGTCCGCCAGCCCGGTACATCCAGTGGAAAGCCGAGTTTCCGGAGAAGTCCGGTCCAATTTCGCCCGCGCAGTCAGAAGGGCTCGACATGGTCACGGTTTCATATCTTCAGCAGAATCTCGCTCCCCGGCTGACTTCGTTGACTGTGCATTCGACGGGTGTCGCATTTGTTGAATTTCCGGCGACTGGGGCGGGCGGCGGGATTTCGCCGGGCGGGCCTGATCGCTCGCACTTGTCGTCCTTGCCCCGCAGTGTTCGCGCGATTGAGAAAACCCCAACTGCCGCGCCGCGCAAGGTCTACTACCCGGGAGCGCGCAGCCTGTCCTGGACAGCGAGCGACCCGAACGATGACGATCTGGAATACTCGGTTG
This sequence comes from Acidobacteriota bacterium, assembly GCA_035593865.1. Classification (GTDB taxonomy): domain Bacteria; phylum Acidobacteriota; class UBA6911; order RPQK01; family RPQK01; genus RPQK01. Next base: position 16,569 of record DAOTAI010000034.1, on the reverse strand, counting down.
CCATCCGTCGCCAGGGAGAACAGGACTGGATCGTCCTGAAAGAAGGGCTTACAGACACCCACTACACCATCGATACCGTCAGTCTCCCGAGTGGCGTTTACTTTGCCAAGGTCACGGCTTCCGATAAGAAGTCCAACCCTCCAGGTCAGTCTTTTGAGGCGGAAATTGTGAGTAAAGCTTTTGTGGTAGCCAACGATTTGCCGACGATTGAAATCGCCCCGGCCCAGGTTGAAGGCCGATCGGCA
>DAOTAI010000034.1:0-16314 GCA_035593865.1 Acidobacteriota bacterium | reverse complement strand
CGGCAACCGTACAGTTCACCTGCAAGAGCAACGCCAGCACCATTCACCAGGCAGAATATTCAATCAACGGCCGCGATTGGCGTATCGTCTTCCCGTCCGATGGAATTGCCGACAGCGAAAACGAGCAGTACACGCTGAAACTTGAGAACCTGCCGACAGGCGAGAATCAGGTGTGGATTCGAGTCGTTGACTCGGTAGGGAACATCTCAACCGGCAAGACGAGCCTGTCGGTGCAGTAGAGTCTCAACGGAAGTTACGCCGTTTACAAACCCGGGAGATCACTGTATACGTCAATCTTCTGGAACGAGTAGATAACTAAAGGATTACGGATATTGCGGGCACTTTGGAAACGGGTACTCCGCAACGAGTCATCCACAGCCGCGAGCAGATCCTGGTTCTTGGGGTACTTCAGGATTTGGTCGATTTCGGCATGCCCGGCCGGTGTGATCTGTGCCACCAGTGAGAGAGAATCCTCGTAAGGGATTTTCCAAGCTGCGCTCCAGATTTCGTCAATGTCCGCATGGGTGTGTCGCGCCATCACCTGGGTCATGAGGGGTTCGGTAAAAACGCTTGACGGCATCCTCCGCATTTCAAAGGCCGGGTAAGTCCAGTGCTGAAACTGGACCAGCGGGAACTGCATCAAAACCATCACAAAGAATCCGAGTGTCACGGGAATTGCGGACAGTTTCGACCACAGGAGAAGCCGATCCAAGTCCCGCCAATATGTTCGAAACCTGTCCCACTGTTCTTGCAGCCACACCGGCCAGCCGTAATGTGCTCTGAAATGCACCTGGTTCCACACCTGTTCCTGTGCGGGGACCGGAAGTCGTTCCCTGACGGCCAACGCCTGTTTGACCCAAATCAAGCCTTCCCAAAAATCCCGGCACTTGTCGCACTCTCCCAAGTGCAACTCAAGAACGGCCGCTTGATTAGCTGCCAGTTCCCCATCCAGGTATTCGTGAATTTTTTCGCGGGTTTCTTGACACGTCATAACGCCGCTCCTTCACGGTAAGGCTTAAGCCGATCCTTCAAACGTTCGCGTCCGCGGGCAATTCGGGATTTGACCGTCCCGATCTCGGCGCCAACGACCTCGGCAATTTCCTCGTAGGACAGCCCTTGGACGTCGCGCAAGACAACTGCAGCCCTTTGATCGAAGGGGAGATCCTCCAGAGCGAGTTGTAGAGCTCTCTGGATCTCTTCTGCATATAACACACGATCGGGCCACGGACTATCGCTAACAGGATCAGGTGTAACCGGGCCGTCGTCCTTCAACTTCAGACTTATCGACTCGGTTTGGTTGCGGAAGCGCCTCCGCCACCAGCGGTTTCGGTTCGCCGCCTGATTTAGCGTAACGCGGTACAACCAGGTCTTTAGACTGCAATCGCCCCGGAAGTTGTGAATCTTCCGGAACAGAGTCAGGAAGACTTCCTGGGTGATATCCATGGCCTCGGTCTTGTCCGAAAGTAGTTTGACCGACAGCGTGTATACGAGATCCTTGTAAAGGTGGAAGACTTCCGCGAAGGCTTGCTCATCGTGTTCTCTCAGCCGCACCAATAGATCTTCGGCTTCTTGAAAACCAATACGCGAGCCAACCGAACCTGTGAGCTCTCCCATGGAACCCCCTTTACAGGCTCTATTATACGTTTTTATTAGACTCCAAACGGGAAGAAAAAGTTCCAGTGGCGCAATGCCTTGACGGTTGGATACGGTGCGCGGATACGCAAAACCCCGTCAATAGGACAATCCGGGCGATCCCCGAGCAGGTTAACGAAGTGGCAATGTCAAGCGCGGCAGGCGCCTTGAGGTGGGAGGATCAGATCCGGCTGGAGTTGACCGCCTGACTAGAGGCGAAATTTACCAGCCGGACCCGACGACTCGCTTTTTCACAGCTCGTCAGCTGACGTGCAGGGCGTCCTGACTATCGAAGCGAATGTTGATTGTGACCGAGCTGGGGCTCTGGTCGCCGATATTCGCACTGGTTCGGAAGTTAAACCGCGGAAGCGAAATGATATAGCTCCCCGGGGGCACCTGGGCAGATGCAAAACCCGTACGGTCTTTGAATCCAACCGGGGAACTGGAATAGGATTGTCCGGTTCCGGTGTTAGTCAGCGTAAAAGTCAGGTTTGCGAACTTGTAAATATCGACCTTCGAACCCCGGTCTTTCGAAATTCGGATCGTGACGTGGCGCGGCGCCTGTGCCAGTTTCTCTTTCTCTTCCCGCTGTGTAAAACGGACCGCGACTTTTTCGAAGCGCCCTGCTTCGTGTTCGGCGAAAGTCTTCTGGTATTGGTCACTCGTAGCAGCGATCACCTTGTTTACCAGCTCGATCATCTGTGCTTCGCCTTTGCGAACCGCGACAGCGACCTCAAGTGTCCCCAGCGTCCCCGGGACGATTTCCAGGTATCCAACCCCGGGAACCGTATCCAGCGAGTAAGCCGCAAGGTACTTGTCGTCAATAACGCCAACCACTTCGCCGCGTTTTAAAGCGAGAATCGCTTCATCCAACGAATCGTAAGGAGTAATCTCCGCGCGCGGATACTTCTCCTTCACGAATTCCTCAATGGCTCCCCCGGCCCTGACACCGATCTTGGAACCATTGATCCCCGTCGGATGCAGCTTTTTGACCATCGGGCTGATTACGAGCACCAACTCCGACGTGTAATAAGGTTTAGAAAAGTCAAACTCCTCTTGTCCCTTTTTGGTGATGCCGATGCCCAACGCCATGTCGGCTTCTTCGTTTCGAAGAGCCGACAACAGACTCTCGGTCTGGCGCGTGACCCAAACGGGCTCGATCTGCCGAGTACTCTGCCCTGGTTCCAGCCATTCGGCGTTCATCTGCTCCACAATAGCCTTCGCCAACTCGGCATCAGGCCCTATCCGGTCCTCACCCTTGGGATAGTACCGCGGTGCCTGAAATGGGAAGACGGCGAACTTCGCCATCTTTTCTCGAGTGATGCGGGATACTGTGGCGGAAGTCGAGCCACAGGAGTTGAGAGCAGCAGTCACAAGTAAGAATGCGCACAGGGGGACAAGCTTTCTGTACATGGTTCCGACACCTCTAAAAAGACGAGAAATATACCAGAAAGCCAAACCGCGCCACAACCGGTTAACCGGTTGTGGCTGAAAACGAACCAAGAATCGACGATTGACTCCAGGAAAGCAGATACCGATCAGCCTATAGGTGACTGCCTTCTGATCGTCAATCGCCACTGGCCTGGTATATCTGCCGTCTTGATATCGCTAACGATAGTAAGGGTTCGTACCCCTTCCATGGTCGGTGGTGTCTATCACCTCTTCGATCTCGGGGATAGCCTCTTTGATGCGGGCTTCAACCCCGTGCTTTAAAGTGATATCGACCATTCCGCAGCCGTGACAACCTCCGCCAAAAGCCAGGTAGACTTTATTATCGCGAACGTCAACCAGCCTGATCATCCCACCATGCGCTGCCACCGCCGGATTAAGCTCCGTATCCAGAAGGGCTTGCACTCGATCAACCAAGGGGCCGCTCAGATCCTGCCGCCTACCTTCGCCGAAACTGGGCGCCGGAGGTCGGTTCGGATTATCGATCCGGAATCCGCTCTGGACCGCTCCGCTTTCATAATCAATGGAAGCACCCTCCAGGTTTTTGGCGCTCTCGCGGTCGAGCACAACCTCAAACCCGCCGACGTCAAGAACCTGATCGTCGCCGTTCTTTTCTTCCGGGCTGATCAAACGCATGGCGTAGCTGAAGTCAGGCCCGCCGCTTGCGTGCGCTTCCATGCGCAAGAGGACACGCCCATCCTGCTGCTCCTGGATTGCGGCCAGTATCTGGCCTTTTGCTTCCTCGGTAAATGTCAGCATTTATCCTCCATATTTTGTTAATAACGCTAGAAGCTGTGCGAAATTGTAGCAGCTTCCTGAGGCCGGTGTAAATTTTGCAAGACGGATCAGTTCCGGCGAAAAGCGGGAACTTCACCAGCTACTGCCAGCCTTTCCACCTTGACGGTTTCTTCCCTTCATCATAATACTTTGCCATCCGGTGATTTATAGGAGTTTTATAACCCGCCGATCCCCGTGAGCGAAACGGATCGTCTCAGCATTATCGAGCGACCTTACCCGGCGGATATGGTCGGTCGTGAAAGGAAAGTTCTTATGCCGCGCAATAGCAAAAAAACGTTTTGGAAATCCATCGACAGCGTCGTATGCTTTGCTGCCCGAATTGCTTTCAATGTCATCCAGTTCTTCAACAGATTTCGGCCCGCTCCGTCTTTTACTCCGAAATGGTCCGATCGTCCCCTGCTGAAGTCGTGGGAGAAGAGCAAAATCAAACTCGGCTGGCCGCGAACGGTCACTTCGCTCTGCCCGCGATGCACGATTGAGGCTCGTGAGAAGATACTGAGCAACGAAGCCGACTACCGCCTGTTCACCGAGCAGAAGGCAGGAGAGATTCCAGCCACGATTATCGAAAGGGACGGCCAGATCTGGATGGTCAAGGAATGTCCCAAACATGGGAAATTCGAAGACATCATGTCAATCGACGCGAATTTCACACGGTGGGTGGAATCCAACTTCCCCGGCTGTGACCTTCGCGCCCACAACGACTCCAAACTCCATTGGCACGGCACTGCGGCTATCACGCATGGCCGTGGGGGAGTCCTGACAGTCGATCTCACCAATCGCTGCAACATGATGTGCGATCCTTGTTTCACCGACGCCAATCAGGTCGGTTTCGTGCACGAGCCATGTTGGGAGGACATCAAGCAGATCCTCGACAACGCGATGAGCATAAAGCCGCGGCGTCAAATGTCGGTTCAGTTTTCGGGCGGGGAACCGACTCTCAGTCCGCATTTCATTCGAGCCATCAAGTACGCCAGGAAGCTCGGATACAACAGCGTTCAGGCGGCGACCAACGGCATTCGATTTGCCCAGGACATCACGTTTGCCCGCAAGGCGGCCGAAGCCGGCCTCCGTTACGCTTACCTGCAGTTTGACGGCATCGGGAACGACGCGAACAGCCATCGCCACATCAAGAACCTGTTCGACGTCAAACTGCGCGCCATTGAAAACATGCACGAGGCGGGTATCGAGATCGTCCTCGTTATCACTCTCGTCAACGGCGTCAACAATGACCAGGTCGGCCCTATCATCCGATTCGCTATCGACAACCCGAAGAAGATTGCTTTTTGCTCATTCCAACCGGTGTCCTTCACCGGACGCGACGAGGCCGTAACACCCGAGAGACGGTTCCGTCAACGTTACACGCTGTCCCACCTGGCCCACGACGTCAAGAACCAGGTCGGTATCACGGAGCCCTGCCGGGATTGGTTCCCGCTCTCCTTGTTCAGCACTTTTTCCGATTTCGCCGATTTGGTCCATGGCCCCAACGCGGACTGGGGGCAGGTAACTTGCAGCTGCCATCCGAACTGCGGGGTCGGCACCGCCCTTATGATTGACAAGGAAACCAGTGAAGCCGTACCGGTTCCGCGTTTCCTCGATATTCCCGGTCTTATCGAAGACGTCAAGAAGATCACCGACGCAGGCCGCGGCAAGTGGTTCTCTAACTTCATGATGGCGCTCGCCCTGATGAAGGCTTATCACCCGTTCCAAGGGCCTTCCCGGCTGACCTTGCTTGATATTCTGAAGAAATTCGACAAGAGCTTCGGGTTGACCGGTAAGTTCTACGGCGTCGGAAAGGTGCGTCGCGAAGATCCCTGGAATTTCCTGTTTATAGCCGGAATGTGGTTCCAGGACCTCTTCAACTACGACTTCAGCCGCACCCAGCTCTGTGCGATTCCCTACGGCACCCAGGAGGGCGAAATCTCCTTCTGCGCTTACAACACCGGCCCCGGCTGGAGAAATATCGTCGAGCATATGCATCGAAATGCCACGGTGGCGGAATGGTACCAGCGGTACGGGCGCCATCCGATTCATGCCGGGGAGAAGGAATTGCTGCTCGATAGCTATCAGCATTCCTTGAGAATCCGGCCCGAAGATGCAAATCGAGTGCGGGTCAAGACCGGACTGCCTCAAACAGCCCGGGACGAAAAGATGCTCCGCAAGAGAGCCGCGCGAGAAGCGGAACAGATCCGCGAGCAATACGAGCAATCGGTGGCCGATCAGAAGAAGAGCCGGCTCGTACAGCTCAGCTGAAAACGGCGGCGCGAAGTCGCAGGTCCGTTAGAACTGGCACGTGTCCCAGTCATCGCCCGAACACGTGTCGGTTCTGGCGGACCTCCGCGACAGCACTGTCACCTTCCTCTACTTGTGCTAGCCTAGGCTTAAGGAGGATTTCTCAATGAGCCGACTGGCTGAAAAGAAGTGCGTTCCCTGTCGTGGAGGAGTTCCGCCTTTAACCCCTGAGCAAATCCGGCCGCTGTCCGCCCAGGTTGAAAACTGGGAAGTGGTTTCAAACCACCATATTCAGAAGCTCTTCAAGTTCCCCGACTTCGTAACGGCTCTCGATTTCGTTAACCGCGTGGGGGAAATCGCCGAACAGGAAGACCACCACCCCGACATCGAGTTGAGTTGGGGAAAGGTCGGGTTCAAGATCTGGACTCATAAAATCGACGGTCTTACCGAAAGCGATTTCATTCTTGCAGCGAAGATCGACAAGGCTTACCACGAGGCGCAGCAGAGCGTCGAGCAGACGTGAGTGTCAGATCAGCAGGCTGGACGAAGACGACTGCGCCAGATCTGGCCGGGTCCGTGTTATAAAGTCCAGGTAAGTGTCTTGGCCCGTCGCACTTGCGTGGTAGTCGATATCCGCCAGTAAGACCTCAAGGCAACCGATTACATCTCCCAATCTCAGCAGATTCTGGCCCGGTTGCGGCGCCCGGCACTGCTCAAGGAATGACCTCAATTCACGGCCCAGACTGTTCACGATCGGATCGGCGCCCGTGTGTTCGTAGATCAGTCCGCTTTGTTCCGTTTGGTAAGTTTTCAGCAATAGAGCCACAGATTCGCGAACCTGCTCATCCTTCAGCGAACGGATTCCTTTAGCAAACCGGATAATCGCCTCCTCAAGTCCGGTTATGATTTCCGAGTGTTGGGAGTGTACGTCGTAATATTTCCGACGCATTCTCGGATTGTCTTCCTGCTGAAGCGTATTGACCCGTTTCTTCAGCAACTGATACGAAACACCTGAAGCGAGATACTGGCAATCCTCTGGACAGGGTATTTCCAGCACTCTTTTTTCACCACAGCAAGTAGTGCAGATCTGCCGGTTCTTCGCAGGACAGAACCGCTTTCCCTTGACCTTCCCGCAAACTACGCATTTCATGTCCGGAGAATCTTACTACTTATGGGGCGGAATCGGCAAAGAGGGGCACCCGCATCTATCCGGTTATCCGTGTAATCCGTGCTATCCGAGGGGATAGATTACCCGCGGATAGGACGGATTACGCGGATTACGCGGATAACGAACTCTGTTCGGTATGTGATCGTCAACCACCCATCCACCACCTGGAAACGATAACGATATAATGAAATTAATGGCCAATCGCTTTTTCAGCCTTGAAGAGGCCCGGCAAGCCTTGCCGCGGATCCGAGACCTGATGGAACAACTCGTGATCATGGCCGGCAACCTCGAAGAAGCCAGGGAACACGTCAAGGGACTCGCCGAACGCGGTGAGATGAATACCGGCAGCGCGATAGGTACCCGGTACATCGAAGGGCTTGCGGCAATCAGCAGCCTGGTCAACTCGATCCAGGAGATCGGGTGCATTGTCAAGAGCATCGACGAGGGACTGGTTGACTTTCCTCACGTCCGGGAAGGCCGGGAAGTCTACCTCTGCTGGAAATATGGCGAGCCTGACATTGCTTACTGGCACGAAGTCGATGCCGGGTTCGCCGGCCGTACCCCTCTGGACAAGGATACTTCCTCCTAAGGTTGGTAAATCATGCAAATCAGGACATTACGGGCATTGCCTCTGGTTGTACTGCTGCTGATCCCCGCTTGTTCACGGGAAGATGAACGGATGCCCCAGGCAGCGCCAGGAGGAGGATTCGTACCGGCAAAGGCCTCTAACCTCACATATGAAGCACCCTCGGGTTGGATCGCGGAATCTCCCTCCTCTCGCATGCGCCGTGCTCAGTACCGGTTGCCGCGTGCTGACGGAGATCCGGAAGACGGTGAAATGGTGGTCTTTTACTTCCCCGGTCAGGGCGGTTCTGTCGAAGCCAACATCGACCGCTGGATCGGGATGTTTACTAAAGCCGACGGAAGTTCAGTAACCGGAGACACCAAAAGAGAAACCACGACCGTCAACGGGCTGGCCGTGACGACGATCGACGTGGAAGGCGTCTACACCAACCGATCGATGGGGCCGATGTCAGGTCAGGCCGCGCCCAAACCTGATTACCGGATGTTGGCCGCCATTGTCGAAACTCCCGGCGGGCCCTGGTTTTTCAAACTGACCGGACCCAGAAAGACGGTGGGTAAATGGGAGGAGAGTTTCGAAGAATTTGTCGAGACGATCAGGCCGTCTTGAGAGATCGCTGACAACCCGTTTGCAACCCAGACTAGCCCTCCTCGGTTGAACGAGGGCAGGGACGGCCGGCCTGATCCGTGCAGGGAGGCGGAACAGCCGGAATCTCGATCCCGACTTCTCTCAGCATTTCGGCGACCTCGCACAGCGGTAAACCGACGACATTGGTATAGCAGCCATCTATTCCGGTGACCAGACTTCCGCCCTGCCCTTGGATGGCATAGGCACCCGCCTTATCCAGCGGCTCGCCGCCGGAAATGTAATCGAGAATCGCCTGATCCGAGTAATCTGCCATCTGAACCCCGGTCTGCACGTTTCTGAGCAAGGTCACGCCATTTCGGGAATCCACCAGCGCAAGGCCGGTTATGACCAGATGGCGGCGATTTCTCAGGAGCTTCAGCATCCTGCTGGCGTCCTTTTCGTTTGCCGGTTTTCCGAGTATTTCCGAATCCGCGACGACCACCGTGTCCGCTCCGAGTATGACCGCATCAGGCCATCTGGCCGCCACCGCCACGGCTTTCTGACGAGCCATTTCAACGGCGTAATCCGAAGGCTGGTGGTGTTCTCCTGTCTGTTCTGTTACCCCGCTGTTTTCGACATCAAAACTGACGTTCAGAGTCTTGAGAAGACTACGCCGCCGGGGCGATGCCGAAGCAAGAACTATCAGTCGTTTCATATTCCCGGTCCATTCTCTCACTACGCCGTACTTTCATATAATGGCCTCTCCATGAATCGCGACATTAGAGTTGAAGGGATACCCGATTTCATACCTGAAAAAGCTGCTGAAGCCTGTGCTGCTCGCCTGAAGGAAGCGGTTAACGATCTGCTCAACTTTACAGGGCTGGAAGACCTGAACGTAATTGTCGGCACGCCGCCGAGGAGTCGTGCCGCCAGGACAAGGCGGAGCAAGACCGACAGCGCAGTGCAGGGGCGGTCTGACGATGAACTGAGCCTTCAGGAAAGGGCGGCGCAGTATGTTTCGCGCCCGCCCCTGTTCGACTTCGACTTTCTGGTACTACCGGATGACGTTCGAGAAACGCTTCTCTCAGCCATTGACCTTATCAGACTTGAACAAAAGGTTTTTGAAGAGTGGAATTTGCGGAAAATCGAACCGTTTCCGCGAACCGCCCTGAATTTCTATGGCCCGCCGGGCACAGGCAAAACCCTTGCAGCCCATTCTCTCGCCAGCTACATTGGCCATCCGATTCTCACGGCCAGTTACGCGCAGGTCGAAAGCAAGTTCTTAGGAGACGGTCCGAAGAATATTGAAGCGCTGTTTTACGCCGCCGAACGTGACAAGGCCGTTCTCTTCATTGACGAGGCCGATTCGCTGCTTTCAAAACGATTGACCAACGTGACCCAGGGATCTGAGCTTGCCGTTAATTCGATGCGAAGCCAGCTCCTGGTGAGCCTGGAGCATTTCCACGGTGTAGTAATCTTCTCCACTAACCTGATCGAGAACTATGACCGCGCTTTTGAAACCCGCATGCGACACGTGCATTTCCCTATGCCGGACGAATCGGCCAGGCGGAAAATCTGGGAGAAACATTTGCCCGCCGAACTGCCAGGGTCTCGAGAGGTAAACCTTGACGAATTGGCTCGGTTGGATGGGTTGTGCGGTCGAGATATCAAGAATGCCGTCATCGATGCCGCCCTTCGAGCGGCCCGTTGCGGGAAAGAATCCATCGATCACGATGACCTCGTAAAAGCGGTAGAGCGACTAAAACAATCGCGTCCCAGCGAGTCCTGACGCTCGTCATCATCGCTCTTTCGTGCGTTCCTGGTCTTGTCTCTTCTGCTCCTCCTCTTGAACCGATTGACTGTATGACTTGAAAAGGAGGTTGATGAGGTAATAGTCGAGGCGTCCGTACAGGTCTTCTTTAATCAGCTTGACTTCTCCCACGACCTTCGCTTCATAAACCTTCACCTGCGCCCATTTCTTTTTCAGCTGATCGGTTACCCGGTCCGCATTTTCTGCCATTCCGGACGGTGACAGATCCGAATAGCCCATAGTCGCGAACGCAGGACCCAGCGTATTAACGAGAAGAGAAAGAAACACCAGCATGATGCCGGTGCCAAAGGCATATCGCTGAGTCAAGAAGGGCCGGATCGTGGGAACAAATAGGTCGCCCCACAGTGAGCGTTTCACAGGGGTTCCCGTGGTTCGCTCCAGAATGTTCCTGATGAGATTTGGCGGGAGGGGGATTTCGGGCAATTCTCTAAGGCTGCGACGCAGGTCTCCCACGTCCGCCAGGAGGCTTGAACAGAGGGCGCACTCCTTCAGGTGTTCGGTCATAGCCGCCAACAAGCGCGGATCCAAGGTCTGGTCCATATAGTCGGTTAATCTTGACTCGAACTTCGAGCAGTTCACTGGCTTACCCCGGAAAGCGTTATTGGAGACCCGCCTGATTATAGACAGAACCAAACGAAGCGGGGAAGTTCTCCTGGCATCGGCCCTGTTGCTTGATTGGACTTCTCTTCATTCTACGGAGTTGGGTTTGCTTTGGTTCATCGGTGCCATCTACTCAGCGCCTCGAGCGCCAGAACGAGCAGGAGGCACCCTCTGTTCGTAGTACCGGCTTTAGCCGGGCAGTCGCCCAGCGGTCAACCGTTGATATCTGACCGCTTTAAGGCCCGGCTAAAGCCGGTACTACAAACAGGGTTTCACGAAATTCCAACTCCTTATTCAATCACTTACAAGTGCGTCAGAATACCATTTCCAATTCGTCAGGACCGGCACGTGAAACTCCTAAACCGCCTCCTCACCTGTCAGCGTCTGCCGCCAAAGGCCGCTTGTGCAACTCGGGCTCAACTGCCTGTCACGTGCCGGTCCTGACGGACCTGGGGCAGAGCTTTCACTGGATTCTATAAACGTGTCGGTCCTCACGGACCTCCAGACAGAAGAAAAAGTCCAAATGGTCGAAACGGGGACCCTGGCTAGGGACCCTCTGTTCGTAGTACCGGCTTTAGCCGGGCAGTTGCCCAGCGGTCCATTGTTGATATCTGACCGCTTTAAGGCCCGGCTAAAGCCGGTACTACAAACAGGGGCGGACCACAAACAAACGGCGTCCCTTTTCAGGAGACCAGTTCGGTCAGAGCGGCGTGGATGCGGCCGTTACTGGCAATAATGGCGGGATCGTAATGAGTGCAGGGCTCTCCTTTGATGTTGGTCACGCACCCCCCGGCCTCTTCGATGATCAGTTTTCCGGCGGCAACGTCCCAAGGATGCAGGGTCAACTCCCAGAAGCCGTCGAACCGCCCACAAGCCACGTAGCAAAGGTCCAAGGCGGCACTACCGTCGCGGCGAACCGCCTGGGCCGTCATGCAAGCCTTGTTGAACAGCTCAAGGTTCGACTTGACATGGTCCCGATCGTAGGAGAAGCCCGTGCACAATAGACTTTCAATCAGGCTGTCCGCGGCCGAGACGTGAACACGCTTTCCGTTGAGAAAAGCGCCTTGTCCCCGTTCAGCCGTAAACATCTCTTCGCTCATGGGGTTGTAGACAATTCCAAGGATTGTCTGTCCAGCGTGTTCCAAGGCAATTGACACGCAAAAAACGGGATAGCGATGGGAGTAATTAGTGGTGCCATCGAGGGGATCAATAACCCACCGGTAATCGACCTCGCCCTCGGAAGTCCCGTGTTCCTCGGAGAGGATGTTGTGATCCGGGAAATTCCGGCGAATCCTTTCCAGAATCGCTTTCTCAGCCTTGAGGTCAACCTCCGTAACGAGGTTCACGATCCCCTTCTTGAAAACCTTGAAATCCGTGTCCAAATGCTCTCGCAAGATCCTGCCTGCTTCGAGCGCAGCTTCCTTTGCCACTGTGAAAAACCTTGAATCAGCCATAAGCGTGCTACTCTACCACTTCCAGCAATGCCACCGCATGCACTGCAATGCCTTCTCCCCGGCCAATTACTCCGCGCGACTCCATGGTCGTTGCCTTAATCCCGATTTGATCAGGTGACAAATAAAGCACCCGGGCGATATTGGCTTTCATCGCTTCCACGTGTGGCCGAATTCTCGGCTGTTCGGCAATCACCGTGATATCGACGTTTCCAACAACCAACCCCTTGCCGCGAACCAGCCGGTAGACCTTTTCGAGCAGCAACAGGCTGGAAATGTCCTTGTAACGGGGATCGCTGTCCGGAAAGTAGCTCCCTATGTCGGAAAGCCCGGCTGCTCCCAATAAAGCATCGGCCACTGCGTGAAGCAGAGCATCCGCGTCTGAATGACCCTGGAGTCCTTTTTCGTAAGGGATGTGCACGCCGCCCAGGATCAGGGGTCTGTCGGCTACCAGTACGTGGAAATCGTACCCGCTGCCAATGCGAAATCTGGGCCTGCTCATTTCACCGTCCGCTCAAGTCGTGTCTCAGCGTGATTTTAATGTTCCCTGGCTCGCCGGGTACAACCGAAACCGGAATTCCCATCCTTTCCACCAGAACCGATTCGTCGGTCCCGTAATAGCCTTCAGCGTATGCCTTTTCAAAGGCTTTCTGGAGGATGTCACGTCGGAATCCCTGGGGAGTTTGAGCAAGCATCAGAGTGCTTCGATCAAGCGTACTCGTAACGACGGAGTTGTGCACCAGCTTGACCGTCTCGTTTACTGGCAGACCGGGAATGCATGCCCCTTCCCGCCGGGTGGTTTCAATCACGCGATTGATCAGGTCGGGAGTTACGAACGGCCGCGCGGCATCGTGCACTACCACTATATCAACTGGCGGCAGGCACATTAGACCCCGTCTGACCGAATCTTGGCGATGTTCACCTCCCACTTCAACCAGGAGGCGGTTTTCCCTACACAGATCCGCGGTCTCGCGCCTTACTCGATCCTCCCAACCCGGTGGGACAAGAACCACGGCAAAATCGATGAATGGTTCGAATGCCCGGAGAGAACACAAGTAGATAGGAACGCCGTCGAGCGGCAGAAATTGCTTCGGGACCTCGGATCCAAAACGTGAGCCGGATCCGGCTGCAGGCAGGATGAGTCCAATCACGCTCGTGTTACCCGTGGCTCACGTTCGAAGTCATTTTTCGACTGCGTCTCGCCGTTTACGTGAAACTTGCCGAAGATCATCTTTCCGGCAGTTGTCTGAAGGACACTGGTCACCTGGATGTCAACGGTCTTTCCAATCATTTTGCGAGCATTGTCGACGACGACCATGGTGCCGTCATCAAGGTACGCAACACCCTGGTTGTATTCCTTGCCTTCCTTCAGAATGAAGACGCGCATCGTCTCTCCGGGCAGGACTACAGGTTTGAGACAATTTGCCAATTCGTTGATGTTCAGCACATCAACACCCCGGAGCTGGGCGACCTTGTTCAGATTGAAATCGTTCGTGACGATTTTGGCCCCGGTGTCCTTGGCTAGTTCGATCAGTTTCATGTCCACGCCTTTGACGTCCGGGTAATCATCCTCGATGATCTGAACCTTGATGCTCGGCTCTTTCTGGATTCGTTGCAGGATATCCAAGCCCCGTCGTCCACGGTTGCGTTTGATTGAATCCGCTGAATCCGCCACCATCTGGAGCTCTCTTAGAACAAACTCCGGCACCAGGAGCTGACCTTCCAGAAACCCGGTCTCGACGATGTCCGCCACCCGACCATCGATGATCACGCTGGTATCCAGCAACTTGGCGGATTTCTTGGTTGGACGCTCGGCAAAGATACCACCGAAGTTCAGGTTCAACATCTCGCCCTTGGTTATCCCCATTACCAGACCTACATAGCCCATGACGGCCAGAATCAGGACCTGGAGGAAGGTGGCTGTGTTGGCAGGCAGGAACTCCATGTTCTCGACAATGGAACTGATCAGTACAGCGCCGATGATCCCCAGCGTCGACCCCAGTGCGGCGCCAATCAACGTTTTCAGCGAGCTGCGACGAACTGTGATTTCAAAAACGATGATGCTGACAGCGGCGAGAAGTCCAACCGCGAATGCCTGCCACTCGGAGAGAGCGAATGGCCTGAGATAAAAAGTGGCTGCCGTGAAGACAAGTGCAAAGAGAGCCCGTATCAGCCACAAGCCCATAAAAAGATCCTCTTTTCCAGGAAAAAGAAGCACATTTCGAGGACAAGCCTACCGCCGAATTCATTCTGCATCCTTGTCCTGGGTGCTCTTAAGTTATTGACAGTTTTATTCTAGACCGATCATCCCCGGCTGTCCAGCCAGTCCAAACACTCGTGCACTGAGGAACAACCGGTGACTTTCACACTGGTTGCGGGACTCGGTAAAGGGAGGTTGCTTTTGGGTAAAACGACCCGTTCAAAGCCGAGCATCGCGGCTTCTTTGACTCTGCGATCGGCCAAATTTACTGCTCGAACTTCTCCTGCGAGCCCAACTTCACCGAACACGACGGTCGCCTGGCTAATAGGACGGTTTCGAAAGCTGGAGATAATCGCCATGACGAGCGCCAGATCAATCGCAGGTTCAGTCAAAGTAAGGCCACCGGCGACATTGACGAAAACATCGCTGCCAAGCAGGTGCAGGCCGACTCGCTTATCGAGCATCGCCAGAAGCAAGGCCACCCGGTTCGGATCCACCCCGTTGGCCGTTCGCCTCCCGGTCCCGTAAGAACCGTCGCTGACCAACGCCTGGATTTCAACAAGCACCGGGCGCGTGCCTTCGAGAGAACACAGAACAACGGACCCCGGGACCTGCGCGGGTCGCTCCGAAAGAAAAAGACGAGAGGCGTTTTCAACACAGGTCAGCCCTTGTCCCGTCATTTGAAAAAAGCCTAATTCGTTGGCAGGTCCGAAACGGTTTTTGACAGCCCGAATGATCTTCTGGTTCTGATGGCGATCCCCTTCAAAATAGAGCACTGTGTCAACCAGATGCTCCAAGGCCTTCGGCCCGGCCAGGGAGCCGTCCTTGGTGATATGCCCGATCAGGAAAGTGGTGATCTGCTCCCGCTTCGCAAAAACCATCAGTTGCCCGGTGCATTCGCGAATTTGGCCGATACTCCCCGGCACAGAGCCAAGCTTCTGAGTGAAGACCGTCTGTATCGAGTCGACGACAAGTACGTCCGGTCGAAGCCGGCCGGCTTCTTCGAATGTCCGCTCAAGACAGGTTTCAGAGGAAAGAAAGAGATTCGAGCCCTTTATTCCTATACGCTCGCCACGGAGCCGAACCTGTTGGACCGATTCTTCCCCGGCGACATAAAGCACCTTGCATTGCATTTCAGACAAGGCTTCGGCAATCTGAAGCAGAAGCGTCGATTTGCCGATGCCGGGTTCGCCACCCAGGAGCACCAGCGAGCCTGGCACGATACCCCCTCCCAGCACACGGTCAAATTCAGAGTTGCCCGTCTTCACCCGAAGCCCTTCCTGGTGCTCGATATCCTGGTATGGCACCGCGGGGCCAGCAACGGGAAGCGAAACAGACGAGGTCTCTTCCTCCTCAACCATGGTGTTCCATTCCCCGCAACCCGGACAGCGTCCAACCCACTTAGGGCTGCTCGAGCCGCAAGCCTGGCAGACGTATAAGGTTTTTGATCGTGTGGAAGGCATGCGCGGCATTGTAGCGGCGAGTACTGACGATGCGAATAAGCGCTCCAATAAGCCCTGCAGCTGGGTCCTTGGCTCGGGCGCCAAAACGAGCAGGAGGCACGCTCTGTTCGTAGCACCGGCTTTAGCCGGGCAGTTCCGCGATGGAGCGCAACGTCTTTTATAGTGAACGGACTCTCCAGAGTCCGGCACGGAAATATACATTTCCGGCAACTAATGGCACGTCTCCGGCGTGCCGTATCTCTCAATGTGACGATCCCAACGTCAACAACGTCTTCTTCGGCTTTACACGGCTGTGTATTTTCGCCAAACTCATTGTCGGACTCTGGAGAGTCCGACCCCCTTT
>DAOTAI010000033.1:0-20429 GCA_035593865.1 Acidobacteriota bacterium | reverse complement strand
CGAAAAATGGTCAATTTGCCCGCCGAGCGTTCGGGTTGTGAGAAATCCGGGCTAACGCCTAAGATCTGGCAACGACCACCAGGTTTGGCGAAGAAGCGGGATCGTAGGGTGAGAAGTTCATATTTCCAAAGGTCTCGATGTTTCCAAGCTTTACCGCGGACAATGCCTGCTCAAGGTCTGTCAGACGGTATGGTTTCAGAAGTGTGCTCGTCAGCCGATGACTGATTCCTTTCTCGTCGGTCGAAAACGTCAGAATGTTGAACTGGACAACACCGTCAAGGAAATCGTAGAACCGGACGAAATACTTGTTCTGATCGCGAGTAATCCCGACAATCCGCTCTTTTGTTTTCAAGATCCGGTCATAATTCAACAGTTGGAGAACCAGGATTCCGCCCTTCTTAAGAACTCCCGCCAATCCCTCCAGTGACGCATGTAACTCTTCTTGCTGTAAGACATGGGGCAGGGAATTGCCGAGCACCAGGACGGCCTCGAAGCGATCAGCCAGCCGTGAGGGCAGACTTTTGAAATCGGACTCCAGAAAGGTAACATCAACCGAGGCCTCGACTGCGTGCCGGTGCGCCTCGTCCAACATGGCACGCGCAGGATCGGCTCCAGTAGTCTTCAGACCCAGTTGAGCAAGCACAACCGCGTGCAGCCCCGTGCCGCATGCTGCATCGAGAACGGAGTTGAAGGAGTAGCGCTCATGCCAGCGTCGAAGCATCTCCCGCTCGCTTTCGAGCCGCCGGCTGAACCGGGTCATGGAATCGTAGTCTGCAGCGATCAGATCGTAGAAATCGTTGCCAAAAGCCATATTCTCAGGTTGTATCGCTTTGGTGGGTGATCGTGCAAGCCATTAAGCCTCTACCCAGGATCACGCTTGACGCTACGTGACACGCGGTTATGATGTGTAGAAAGCTGACAACTAAACCGCAGTTTTCCGAGGTGGAAGGGGAGAATATTCATGGTGCGAAGTTGGAACGAATCTGTCGGGACGTTCATGAAATTGCTCGGGACGAACTGGATCACCCTCCTGGGCGCTACTCTCACGACTGTCAGTGCTCTTTTGATCTTGGCCTTCCTGATACTGGGTCTTCTTGAATTCACTTCTTCCCCGTACATCGGGATCATGGCTTTTCTGGTTCTGCCGGCAGTCTTTGTGGCCGGGCTCCTCTTGATCCCGGCCGGGGCTTATTGGGAGCGCCGACGACGGCGAAAGCTCGGGCTGGTGGAAGGGGCTACGGAACGCACTTATCCGACAATTGATTTTAATGAGCCAAGGGTCCGTCACGTCGGCGCAGTCGTGGCCGTTTTGACAGCGGTGAACCTGCTGTTGATCTCGATCGTGAGCTACGAAGCTGTGGTTTACATGGAGACAGTGGAGTTTTGCGGTCAGGTTTGTCACACGGTGATGGAGCCTGAATTCACCACTTACATGGGTTCTCCTCATTCGCGAGTGGCCTGCGTGGAGTGCCATATCGGACCGGGCGCTCCATGGTTTGTCCGCTCCAAGCTTTCAGGAGTGGGACAGGTGTTTGCCGTCACCTTTAACACCTATGACCGGCCTATCCCGGTGCCGGTTGAGAACCTGCGTCCTTCGCGCGATACCTGCGAGCAATGTCACTGGCCACAGAAGTTCACCGGCGATCGGATTCGGGTCATTGAAAAGTTCGCCGACGATGAAACCAATACTCCTTTGAAAACAGTCCTGTTGATGCACATCGGGGGCGGCTCCATGACCAGCGGTATTCATGGCTGGCACATGGCTCCCGGACGGGAAACATATTACGTAGCAAGCGATCGCCAGCGACAGACTATTCCCTGGGTACAAGTTCGTGATTCTGATGGCACAGTGAAGGAATATAAGACAGAGGAACTCACTGACAACACGCCTCCCCAAGGGGAGCGGCGCCTGATGGACTGCATTGATTGCCATAATCGGCCGACACACATTTTCGAGGATCCCGACCAGGGGATGAACCGGGCCTTAGCGACTGGACTGATCAGTCGTGAGATTCCTTTTATTAAGAAGGTCGGGGTGGAGGCCTTGCAGGCCACAGAACTGAAGACAGCTGGTGGCGGGGACCGAAGCGCCCAGATTGAGAAGCAGATTCGCGATTACTACCAGTCGAACCACCCCGAGTTCTACAGTGCCAGGAAAGACTTGATTGATACGGCTATTCGAGAAATCCAGGCGATATACAAGCGCAACGTTTTTCCCGAGATGAACGCAGACTGGACGACTTACCCGACAAACATCGGGCATGAGCGTTTCCCCGGCTGCTTCCGGTGTCATGATTCGGCCCATACTGCTGAAAGCGGAGAAGTCATCGAGCAGGACTGCGAGAAGTGTCACACCATCTTGGCGCAGGAGGAAGCCGATCCTGAAATCCTGAAGCAACTGGGAATCCGCACGGCCAGTTTCGAATTGTTGACAGAATCACATTGAGAAATGGCCGTTTCCCGCGGATGGGACGGAGCGACACGGATCGCGAGGATGCCCGTCCGCGGCTTTATGACTGTTCCAGCGTTCGCAAGGCTTTCATTGATTCCTCGGCTAGTTTTTGAGGTCCGGGGGAAAAATCAAAGACTTCAACCGAGATCCAGTCGCTATAGCCCAGGTCTTTCAAAGTGCGAAAAGCTTTGGCGAAGTCCTTGACTCCAGATCCTGCGCCGAGATACTTGCCATCCATCTCCTGGACGTGGATATGGCGGATCAAGCTGAAATATTTGCGGAGCAGAACATCAAACGGTTCTTTCTCGTCGAGCGTGTTATGGAAATCAAACATGGTCTGGACGGCCGGGTGATTTACAGCTGAGACTACTTTGGCGGCTTCGTCCATAGTGTTGACCACATCGGTTTGAGTTTTGTCGAGTGGTTCAACCAGGATAATTACTTTCCGGCTCCGGGCATGATCAGCGACACCGCGAAATCCGTCGATGAAGTAACCAACCGCCCGCTCTACCGAGATTCCCAAGGTGTTGCGCTGTTTGGGCGAACCAAAAACCAGCACCGAGCCTTCGAGATCGCTGCAGAAATCCACCAATCGACGAATATAGTCCCAGGTTTTCTGGCGAACTGCCGCGTCGGGGGTCGTGCAGTGCAAACCTTCGGGCGGAGGGGCGAGCAACCAATGAAGACCGGCGCAAACGATGCCGTTGTCTTTCATCGCAGCGAGCATGTCGCGTCGGTCAGAGGCGGTCAAATCCCCCACATCGTTTTTCACGAGCGAAAACGGGGCTATCTCGACACCCTGATAGCCGGCCTGGCTCACCAACTTGCATTGATCGGGCCAGGGCATACCCCGCATACTCTCGTTACAAAAGGCGTACTTGAATTTCCCTTGCGCTCCCTGAATAGATCGCGAGACCGAGGCCAAGGCCATAGCCGAGAGGGTGAAATCGCGACGATTCATCTTCATAACCGTTAGTGTGCCACCACCGTTCCCGCAGCCGCAAGCAGGCAATAGTTTGTGAACGCTTTGTCAGCCCCTGCTGATGTACACTGGCTGCTATGCGCCTGGAGATACTGGACCGAGCCCTGATCCGGGAAGTGGACCGCCGCATCGAATCGGCCAGCCGAGCGGCAGGCGATCGACTCGCCTGCAAACCTGGCTGCACCATGTGCTGTATCGGTCTTTTCACAATTAACCTGCTTGATGCGTTCCGACTGGCCCGGGGACTGGCGGCCCTGGAGGCGGCGGATCCGGGAAGGGCCGCTGCCGTAAGACAAAGAGCAGGGGAGGTCATCCGGCTGGTTGGCCGTGAATTTCCCGGGGATCCGGAAACCGGGTGGCTTGATGACGACGAGAAAAGCCTCGACTCATTTGTTGCCAGGTTCTCGGAAGTCGCCTGCCCTGCGCTCGATCCGGCTACCGGACTATGCGATCTGTATGAGCATCGTCCCATGGTTTGCCGAACCTTCGGGCTTCCAATCCTTCACGACTCGGAGAAACTGCCGCATTGCTCATTATGCTTTCGAAACTGCTCCAAAGAGGAAATCGAGAATTACCGTGTTGAACCTGATCCAGAGGCGTTGGAAAATGCTATTCTGTGTGAGTTGTGGAATGACGGGGCGAGTGAGCCCGCGGCGAGAGGGCGCGGCGAGAGCGTCGGCCCAGAAACGATTATGGCCTATGCGTTAGCGGCCGGCAAAAGACAAGCGACCGATGACAGAACTGACGAGTCCCGAGCAACTCGATGAAGTCTTCCAACTCCCTCTCGCGGTCATTTTCAAGCACAGTGGCAGGTGTCCCATCAGCCGGGCCGCTCGATCAGAGGTCGAAAAATTCATTCAAGAGATGCCAGATATTCCCGTTTATATTGTCGACGTCATCCACAACGGGACTGTGTCAAAGAGGGTAGCGGAGAGGACCGGCATAAGGCATGAATCACCTCAGACGATCGTGCTTCGTTCAGGTAATGCCATCTGGTATGCTTCCCACTACGACGTAACGAAAGCCTCCTTGCGTGACAACCTCGCAGCTTGAACCACTAGACTCCTCAAATCGGTTGAATCCAGACCCGAAATACTCCATGAAAAGAATTTGCGTGTTTTGCGGATCGAGCCTCGGGAATAGGAAGGAGTACGCCGATGCGGCCCGCCGGTTTGGTCAAGTTATGGTCCAAATGGCGGTTGATTTGGTTTATGGCGGGGGAAGCATTGGCCTTATGGGAGTTCTTGCAGACGCCATCCTCTCGGAGGGCGGACAGGTGTTTGGTGTCATTCCCGAACGCCTGGCGACAAAGGAGTTGGCGCATACAGGCTTGACCAGGCTGTACGTTGTGACCAGCATGCACGAGCGGAAAGCCGTCATGGCGGAGTTGGCGCACGGCTTTGCGGCGCTGCCCGGGGGCTTGGGGACATTCGAAGAGCTGTTCGAGGTTGTCACGTGGGCACAACTTGGAATACACCGCAAGCCGATTGGACTGTTGAATACCGCAGGCTATTTCGATCCGTTAATCGCAATGATTGAAGCTGCGATCGACGAGGGGTTCATTCAAGCGGAGCATCGGGAGCTGCTGGTGGTCGAGGAGGATTCGGAGGCGCTCTTGGGAAGGCTGTTGCGCCATCGCCCGCCCGCCGTACCGAAGATCATAGGATCGGCGGAAGCGTGAGAGCGGGTAGTTGTCTATGGGCGGAACAAACGTTGGCAGTGTTCAAGGATTCGATACGGGTTACCAGGCGGGGAACCGAGCAACCGAGCATTGGTTCTGTGTCTCGCCTTGGCATATAGTGTAATTTTCAAGGCGACGGGATTGAGGAAGGTTTATGGACAGGGTTTTTCGAAGAATCGCTGAGGAAATCGGCGCCCGGGTGGAACAGGTCGAGGCGGCGGTAGCGCTCTTGGATGATGGCGCCACCGTTCCGTTCATTGCCCGGTACCGCAAAGAGGCGACAGGCGGTCTTGATGATACCCGGCTTCGCACTCTTCAGGAACGGCTGCGTTACCTTCGGGAATTGGAAGAGCGTCGAGCCGTTATTCTGCGAACGATCAGCGAGCAGGGGAAGCTGACGCCCGAGCTGGAAGCAGCAGTGCAGGCCGCCGAGACCAAGGTGAGGCTCGAAGACCTGTATTTGCCGTATAAGCCGAAGCGCCGGTCCAAAGCACAGGCGGCTCGTCAGGCCGGACTGGAACCTCTGGCTGAGGCGCTATTAGCCGATCCGACTCTTTCACCCGAGGAGCAGGCGGCGGCGTACGTGAGTGAGGAGAAGGGGATTTCTGATGTCGCGGCTGCGCTGGAAGGAGCGCGCCAGATCCTGATGGAGAAGTTCGCCGAAGTGCCAGAGTTGATCGGGTTCGCCCGTGAGTATGTCTGGGAGAACGGGTTGCTGCAATCGCGCGTGGTTGACGGCAAAGAAGAGCAGGGCGTCAAGTATGCCGATTACTTCAACGTTGACCAGCCAATCAAGAATATACCGTCCCATCGAGCACTCGCCCTGTTCCGTGGCCGGCGGGAGGGTTTTCTGAAGCTGACTTTGGCCATACCCCAATTGAAGCCGGAAGAGAACGGAGGATACTCGAACGAAGGGGAGCGGCGCATCGCCGATCATTTCGGAATAAAGCACGAAGGCAGGCCAGCGGATGATTGGCTTAAAGAGACCGTGAAATGCGCCTGGCAGTTGAAAATGTTCGCGCGGCTGAATTCCGAGCTCGAGATGCGGCTGCGTGAGATGGCCGAGGAAGAAGCAATCAACGTGTTCGGGCGCAACCTTGCGGATCTCTTGCTTGCAGCCCCCGCCGGTCCTCGTGTCACCATGGGGCTTGATCCCGGTTATCGCACCGGAGTCAAGGTTGCAATCGTTGACGGAACCGGAAAGCTGGTGATGACGACAACGATTTATCCCCACGAGCCCAAGAACCAATGGGAGCAGTCTATTGAGACCCTGGCCGACCTGGCTCGCGCCTTCAAGGTCGAACTGGTCAGCATAGGAAACGGCACGGCCTCTCGCGAAACCGACAAGCTGATCTCAGAGCTGATTGCCAAGTATCCCGAGTTGAATCTTATTAAAGTCCTTGTCTCGGAGGCAGGCGCTT
This sequence comes from Acidobacteriota bacterium, assembly GCA_035593865.1. Taxonomy (GTDB): domain Bacteria; phylum Acidobacteriota; class UBA6911; order RPQK01; family RPQK01; genus RPQK01. The sequence continues at coordinate 13,893 of DAOTAI010000033.1, read as the reverse complement.
CGGTTTACTCGGCGTCCGAGATTGCAGCCCAGGAATTCCCCAACCTCGACGCCTCGTTGCGCGGAGCCGTCTCGATCGCCCGCCGGCTCCAGGATCCTTTGGCCGAACTGGTGAAAATCGAGCCGAAATCGATCGGGGTCGGCCAATATCAGCATGATGTCAGCCAGGCTCACCTTTCCCGTGTTCTCGATGCCGTCGTGGAGGACTGCGTCAACGCGGTCGGCGTGGATATCAACACTGCCTCGGTTCCCCTTCTAGCGAGGGTTTCCGGACTCAACAAGAGTCTGGCAGAAAGCATAGTAAAGGTGAGAAATGAGAACGGGGCATATGTCAATCGCGAGCAGCTCCGCCTGGTGCCGCGGTTCGGTGAGAAGACCTTTGAGCAAGCCGCCGGCTTCTTGCGTATTCGCGGAGGAGAGAATCCTTTAGACGCATCCGCTGTACACCCGGAGGCGTACCCGGTGGTGCAGAAAATCGTGGAAGCCACCGGACGACCGGTTGAACAGCTGATCGGGGACAGCACCTTTCTGCGGCAACTGTCTCCGGCCGATTTCGCGGATGAACAGTTCGGGGAGCCAACCGTACGTGACATTCTGCTCGAACTGGAAAAACCCGGCCGGGATCCCCGTCCGACGTTCAAGACGGCAACGTTCAAGGAAGGCGTTAACCAGGTTTCTGACCTGCAGGCCGGGATGATTCTCGAGGGAGTCGTCACCAATGTCACGAATTTCGGCGCTTTCGTTGACATTGGAGTGCACCAGGACGGGCTTGTACACGTATCTCAGCTCTCGCACAAGTTCATCAAAGATCCGCATAGCGTTGTCAAGGCGGGCGACATCGTCAAAGTCAAGGTGCTTGAAGTGGACGATAAGCGGAAAAGGATCTCGCTGAGCATGCGAACCAGTCCGCCTCCGCAACGACGTCGCCCCAAAGCGAGGCCAAAACCGAAAGCGGTTGAAACCCCTGCCCAGATCCAGGCACAGGGACCGAATCCTCAAGCCGAGACTTCCGGCGGTCGACCTGCCGGAACGGCTCCCGGGCCCCGGAGCCGACCGCCCAGGCGGCGTGAAGCTCGATCGGATCAAGCGGGCACGGGCACGGAGAGGCGGCCGGAACGTAAATCCGAGAGAAAACCGGAGCGGAAGCCGGAGAAAAAACCGGATGACGAGAGGATTCCGCAGACCGTCATGGCGGCAGCTTTTGCCAAGGTCGGAATGTTTGGCCATGGGCGGAAACCGGGCGACGAGTGACCGGGATGCACCATGCCAAAAGGACGAATCCTTATTGCGAAACCGGGACTGGATGGTCATGACCGGGGGGCCAAGTATGTCGCTCACTTGTTGCGCGATGCTGGTTACGAAGTGATCTATACAGGGATACGACGGAGTCCCGAGGAGATTGTCTCCGCCGCTATCCAGGAGGACGTGCAGCTGATCGGTCTCAGCTTGCTTTCAGGCGCACACAACTTCCTTTTTGAACGTGTATTGTCGTTACTTGCGCAGCAGGGAGCCGATGACATCATGGTGATCGGAGGAGGAACGATCCCCGCCAAAGATGTTCCAAGACTCCAGTCACTCGGCGTTCGCGCCATTTTCACGCCCGGTACTTCGGCGGACTCGATTCTGCGCACCGTGTCCCGTCTGTTAGAGGAGAGATCACCCGGCGACGGAGGCGGGCGCGACGTCACAACATGATTCCCGAACACATCAAGAAGGCGGCCAAGGTTTGGAGTGAAGGCTCGCTCAAGCAGGCGACCTCCCGTTCCCCGGAAAGAAGCGAGCGCTTTGAAACAGCCTCGGGACAGGCCGTTGAAAGGCTGTACTTGCCGGAAGAAGACCAAGTTGCGGGTTACGTTGAGAAACTGGGCTTTCCCGGAGAATACCCTTTCACGCGAGGTATCCACCCCACGATGTACCGGGGGAGACTGTGGACCATGCGCCAATACGCCGGCTTTTCAACCGCGGAAGAGTCAAACCGGCGTTACCGTTACCTGCTTGACCAAGGCTCGACCGGCCTTTCGGTAGCTTTTGACCTTCCCACCCAGATTGGCCTGGATTCCGATGACGAACGCTGCGTGGGAGAAGTGGGAAAGGTGGGCGTGGCGATTGACACGCTTGACGATATCGAGAAGTTGTTCGAGGGCATCCCGCTGGACCAGGTCTCTACCTCGATGACTATTAACGCCCCTGCTGCAATCCTCCTCGCCATGTACATTGCAGTGGCTGAGAAGCGGGGCGTGATGAGAGAAAAGCTTTCGGGCACCATTCAAAACGATGTGTTGAAGGAGTATATCGCGCGGGGATCTTACATTTTTCCGCCTCAGCCGAGCCTTCGTATCGTCTCGGACATCTTTGCCTTTTGCAGCCGTGAGGTTCCACGCTGGAATACGATCTCGATCAGCGGTTATCACATCCGCGAAGCAGGCGCCACCGCCGTTCAGGAGGTTGCTTTTACCCTGGCTAACGCCATCGCTTACATAGAAACTGCCTTGGCGGCCGGACTCTCGATCGATCAGTTCGCTCCCCGGTTGACGTTTTTCTTCGCAGCTCATACTGATCTTTTTGAGGAAGTGGCGAAGTTTCGCGCCGCTCGCCGGCTGTACGCCCGGTTTATGAAGGAGCGATTCGGCGCCAAAGATCCGCGCAGCATGATGCTTCGGTTCCATACACAAACAGGCGGCGTCACCCTGACTGCCCAGCAGCCGGATAACAACGTGGTACGGGTAACACTTCAGGCCCTGGCCGCAGTGCTGGGCGGCACCCAGTCGCTGCATACGAATTCGAAGGACGAGGCGTTGGCCTTGCCCACGGAAGAAGCGGTAACGGTAGCTTTGCGAACCCAGCAGATTATTGCGCACGAATCGGGTGTGACGAACACGGTCGACCCTCTTGGCGGTAGTTATTTTCTGGAGCATCTGACGGATCAGATCGAAGAAGGGGCTGTCCGATATATCAGGGAGATTGACGACCTGGGTGGCGTCGTCAAGGCGATTGAGTGCGGCTACATCCAGCGTGAGATCGAGGAATCAGCCTACGCCTATGGACGGAGCGTCGAAGAGAAAAGGCGCATCGTCGTAGGCGTCAACGAGTTCAGATCGGATGCGGAGCCGGAGATAGAACTGTTCGAGGTTCCCGAGGAGGTCAGGGCGCGCCAGGTCGAGAGGCTGGAGAGCGTCAGGAAACGCCGGGACAAGCGGGCGGTGATCAAGGCCTTGGACGAGTTGCGACAAGCGGCTAATGATCCTCGCACCAATCTGATGCCCCCGATACTGAAGGCTGTCCATGCCTATGCTTCCATCGGAGAAATCTGCGGTGTGTTGCGCGAGGTGTTTGGCGAGTACCAGGAGATGCGCCAATGAAGAGCGTTCAAGCCCTTAACCATATAGGAATCGCAGTGAGATCGATCTCGGAGCAGATCCCTTTTTATCGAGACGTGCTCGGGCTGGAGTATGAGGCTGAAGAGACGATCGCCTTGCAGAACGTTCGGGTTGCTTTTTTCCGCATTGGGTCGGTGCGAGTTGAATTACTCGAGCCGACGGATCCGGAAAGCGCCCTGGCCCGCTTTTTGGAGAAACGGGGCGAGGGGCTTCATCACATAGCCTACACGGTCGAAGACTTGGCCAGCAGGATCGAAGAGCTCAAACGGGAGGGGATTCGGATGATTGATGCGGAGCCACGACCCGGAGCGCAGCAGATGAAGATCGCCTTCCTGCACCCGGGATCAACCCACGGCGTCCTGACAGAACTCTGCGAGCCGGCCGGGGACCAGGGATAAAATTGCGATTTTGGCGAGCCAATTGCGAAAGTCTCCCTTCAGGATTTCAACGCCGAAGGCCTTGCTACGCGACCCCTTCGGGCATAAGCGCTAAAATGCGGGTTGGCTTTTTGTCCCGAAGGGACAAGGCAAGATAGCCCAGGGTACCGTTTTTCAGGTACCCTGGGGCATTTTGGTTTCAACCGGTTCCCTGAAAGGGAACAGCAAGGGGCACAACCTCGGCAATTTGCTCTTCCCTCGGAAGTATGAACGTTATTCGCTTCAACTACCATTCGATCGATTCTACCAATTCCGAAGCTCGCCGGTTCTGGTATCGCCCTGAGACACGGCAGGAGGCAGCTCGCGCCTGTAGTGAGGGCAGGAGACTGGCTTGGGTGTTCATAGCTGAGGAGCAATCATCTGGCCGAGGGAGGCTGGGCCGGTCGTGGATAAGTCCCAAGGGGGGACTCTGGCTCACCCTGCTTTGGCCGGTGACGGCTGGGCCGATGGAGCTTCAGACTGTCCCGCTGGTAATTGGGCTGGCCGTCTTGGAGTCGATTGAAAAGGAAACGCCGGTTCAAAGCATGATCAAATGGCCGAACGACGTACTGACAAATGGCCGGAAAGTTTGCGGAATTTTGTGCGAGCTTGAATCCCATAAAGAGGTCTCGGCTCTGATCATCGGCATCGGCGTGAATGCCAACATCCGTGTGAGTGATCTTTGTTTGGACGCGAAGGATCCCGTCACGACTCTTCTTGACGAGACAGGTGTCGAGACCAATCTCGTGCGGCTCGAAAGCGACCTTCTCGAGCGGCTTCCACAGAAGCTCCTGACTTTCGAGGCTGAAGGCCTCAGCCCCTTTTTGCCACTCATTAACACCCGGCTGGCTTGGGTTAACAGGACGGTCTCGGTCTCCGGTTCCGAGGCTGGGGAGGTTAGGGGAGTGCTGCGTGGAGTTGACGAGCGTGGACGACTGGTTATCGAGCGCGCCGGAAATCTCCTTTATCTTCTCAGCGGCCAACTGCGAGCTTCCGGGGATTAGCATAAAGTGCTCGAAATTTCTGAGCTCCGGGCTCTTCCTTACTCGTCGGAGAGTATCCGCCTCCGGTAAATCGTCGACTTCGCTCTCTTGAAGTACTTCAACAGCATCATGCCCCAAAGACCCAGGGCGCCGAGGAAAAGCACGAGGAAGAGCACCATCACGTCCCACTGAACGCGAGTAACAGGCGCTTCGAGGTATTCCTCCAGGTATGCACTCCGAAGCAAATCGCGCATCAGAGTCATGCACACGAGAACCACGATCACGTGAACCAGGGAAGTGATGACGCGCCGGTGGGGAAGCGGACTCCTTGCTGCCAGAATCATAACGAAAACGGCGCCGAGAGTCGCCAGGCTTGAGATCCCGAAAAGGACTGTTGCCCGCCAATCGCCTCCAAGGTAAAGGAACATCTTCTCTTCCGGCAGGCTGATCAGAAACCAGGTCCCGACGGCGAACTGGAGCATTGTTGGCACGATGAACCAGTAAGCCCCATGCTGCAGGAGAAGTCGGGCATAGTTCTCATCCTTCTTCCAATTGGCCAAAGCCATGATGATCACGAGAAAGCCGGCAACTGCCGCGGCAGCAACCAGGGTATGGAAAAGACGCGGCCAAAGCATCGGCTCATCCAGATTCAGGTTCAAACCGGACGTACTCCTGGAATACTTGGGGAACCACTTTTCGGGTGTCAGCATGAAGGTGAAGTTGTTCGTGTAGATAAACGCGATTGTCAAAAAAGCGAGCAATGAGCCGATGGCCGCCTTCTGAGCGTGACGAGAGCCCTCCTTGAACGCCACCAGGTAAGCGGCATAGTAGCCGAAAATCAGCACCGGGATGACCGCCAACCAAGGCCATGCCATGATCGCTGAGGAGGTGTAGAAAAACTGGCCGTAGAGGACCTGCACAAACAGCAGAGGAGCGACCCCCAGCGTGATCGTGGCAGCGAGCAACGAAGGGATTTTGCGCCCAAGATCCCCGGCCAGTCGTGCGTGGAATGGGTGTTTTGAACGGAAACGGGCGACGATGGAAATGAGACTTCCGCCAACGACACAATTCATGGCGAGGGTATGCAGGAGAAAAGTAAGAGTCAACAGAACCCAAAAGAGCCCGATCGGGCCGGGCAAGGGAATCGGGTCGAGTTGAGGAACGACGATATCCGGGTGCATTCTCAGTTCTCCAGTCTTTCTCCAATCCAGTTGGCCAGCACCTTTCGCTCGTTTTCAGAGCCGTCAAAGGCGGGCATGGCCGGGTTGAGGGAATCAAGCTGTCCCAGTAATTCGTAGATCTCGGTGGTATTTCTCCGCTTCAAGCGGGAGAAGAGGGGGTCGTCGGGGGTGTCTAGATGACAGCTCGAGCACCGTTCTTCGAAAACCTTGGTGCCTGTCTTTTCCTGCCCCGGCCGGGGCGCGCTTTCAGGCTGGATATCAGGATTCAGGCTGGCCAGAAATGCGGCCAGAGCCCTTCTCTCAATATCGGTGCCGGCAAACGGTGGCATGGCCCCGTTGACCATTTTTTCCAGGCTTCCAAGGCGGGAATATATGGCGGGCTCATCCCAATTCCTCTTACGGATGAGTTGCCTGACTCCTCGATAATGGCTGGTGGTGTGGCAGCTCTGGCATTGCAGCCTGAAGATCTCATGTCCGACTTCAAGGGGACTTGCCGCGTGGGCCGTCTTGTACCGGCTCCAGCGGGCGCTGGCCAAAAGGCCTCTTTTCCGGATGCTGTCAAGACTTAAGCCTCCGTCACTGGGGCTGGAATGAGCGAGTACGGAGTTGCTGTACATGTATCCGCAAATGACGTAGGGTTTACGGACCGATTCGCGGACAAATTCAAAAGACCACATCGTAAGGAAGGCCGCGGCAAAGACGACAACGCCAGCAGAGAATGGGAAGCGGCGGGGTCTGAACAGTGCCCACAGAGAACCGGCGAGTGCAATCGCGCAGCACCAGATGAGTAGAGTGGTGTAGCGCGTCGGTGTAGGCGTCCGGCCTTGGGCGCTTGCCCAGACCTGCGGCGGCAACTTCGCAATGTACCAGGCGGCGAAGATCGGAAGAGCGAAAAAAGCCGGGACTATCCAGCGAGCGCTCCAACTGATCAGCCTGGACCGCAGTTCTCGATCCTTTTCACGCGTCGCTGTCAGCAAAGCGTAAACTCCCGCCAGTACCAGCGAGAACGCAAAGCGAAGGCCAAGGGACGGGAGGTAAGTGGGATTCAGAAATCCATCCCAGAATGTCCCGGATTCGAGCCAGGCGCCCGGCGTCAGCATGAACGTGATGATGCCGTTAATGACGACCATGCTGAAGAACGCCGACCAGAAGTAAACCCACCCGATCCAGAGGTGGGTCTTTCTGTCGAGAGTCTTCCACCCGTAGAGATACAGCAGAGCGGCGGTGATCTCGAGAAAAAAGAACAACCATTCGATAGACCAGGCCCAAACGTAGGAGCGTATCAAAGTGCTCGTGCCGGAGGGATGCACCAGGGCGATGGTAAACCAGATTCCGACCCCGCTCACCGCCCCGAGCACCAGCGTCAGCAAGACGAAGAATCGGGTGTATCTAGCCACCCAGTCTAGAAAACTCTGATCGTTCAGGTAATAGCCTCTTTTTTCCGAAACAACCAGGAACAATCCCCCGCCAATGGCAAAATGCGCCACAAATACGTGAATGACGGAAACGATTGCAATGAGAAGGCCGGAGCCAAAAAAGACATCCCAGACCGGATAGTTCATGCACGGCAGGATACTTGAAAACCTGAGGAACTGGAAATCGGCTTAGGATATTACCAAGGGTTCTCAGAACCCCGTTTGAAACGGCTGCTGGCAATGCTAAACTGTCTGACGACGGCGGAAGACCGAGTCTTCCAAACGGGAAATGGGCGGTTAGCTCAGTCGGCAGAGCGCCTCTCTTACAAGGAGGAGGTCACCTGTTCGAGCCAGGTACCGCCCACCAACATTTCCGTCGATTCTCCCACCGTTCACATCAAGCCGCGGTGGTTTCCTTTCCGGTCTTGAGCAGAAAGTTGCCCAGGATGATTCCACAGACGACGCCGATCAGTGCGCCGACACCCATATACTGGAGGAGAGCCTGGCCGGACAACCGCAGGATCAGCGCCAGAGCCCATCCGGAAAAGGAACCGAGAATAAAGCCTACAACACCAAATCCGAGGAAGGATCCGAAAGAGTACGGCTTCGGCCTCACGAGATCTTCTTCTTTCACAGGCTCGAGTTTCGGAGCGAGTAGATGCATGATCAGCAGCGCAACCAGATAAAGAGGCCCGACACCGAAAAAGATAGCCATGTAGTTGCCGCCGGTGCTCTGCAGGATGAAGCCTGTAAGGACCGCCATCGTGACCCCTCCGAAGGCGCCTGCCATTCCGCCAACGCCGACGACGGAGCCAACCGCCCCTCGCGGGAACATATCGCTGGCGGTAGTGAAGATGTTGCAGGACCAGCCTTGATGGGACGCGGCGGCGAGAGCGAAAAGGCCGACTGCCACCCACAGGGAGCCGGCATAAGGCATCAGCATGATAGGCAGAACGGTGGTGGCACAGAGGAGCATAGCCGTTTTGCGGGCTGCGTTGATAGACCAGCCGCGCTTGATCAGACTCGATGAGAGCCATCCTCCCCCGACGCTGCCGATGTCGGCTATCAGATAGATCGCAATAAGGGGGGGGCCGACGGTCGAAAGGTCAACACCGTGCTTATCCCGCAGAAAGCTGGGCGCCCAGTATAAATAAAACCACCAGACCGGGTCAGTCATGTATTTGCCAATGGCGAAAGCTGCGGTTTCCTTGTGCGGCAGCAACTGGATCCAGCGCCATTTCTGCGGTGGATCGGGCGGATCGCTCTGTATGTAAGCAAGTTCGGCCTTCGACAGGCGGGGATGCTCTTCCGGCTTGCGATATATGGGCAACCAGAACAAAAGCCAGAGAAAGCCCAACGCACCGGTCAATATGAAGGCCCACTGCCAGCCCCATTGGATGGCGATCCAGGGAACCACCAACGGGGCGATAATCGCACCGACATTCGTGCCAGCGTTGAAAATGCCCGTTGTCAGCGCCCGTTCTCTCTTGGGAAACCACTCAGCAACGGTTTTAATAGCGGCCGGGAAATTGGCTGCCTCGCCGAGTCCAAGAGCCGCCCTGGCGACGCCAAAACCGAACGCCGACCGGGCCAGGGCGTGACCCATACCAGCCAGACTCCAAACGGTAAGGGCAAGAGCATAACCGATTTTCGTGCCAAACCGGTCTATCAGGCGGCCCGATATCAGGAGTCCCAGCGCGTACGCGGCGTTAAACGCCGCAACGATGTTCCCGTAATCAATCTCGGTCCATCCGATGATTCTCTGGAGGTCTCTGGCGAGGATGCCGATCACTTGCCGATCGATGTAGTTAATCGTGGTGGCAAAGAAAAGCAGCGCGCAGATCACCCATCGGTAATGGCCAATTCGCTCTACGACCATTTCGCCGACTGATGCAGATGGTCGTGGCGAAGTATTCACAGTACGCCGGTCCGGATTCTCGTTCATGGCCCTAAGAATACAGCCTGTAATGCTGTTTCCGTCAAGCGGCAACCTCCTGTCCCCGCAACTAAATCCCGGTTCCAATATCTGCAGAGGGAGAGAGGGATGAACCTTCACTGCGGCAGAACGGCTCGCGGCGACCTGTATGATATATATGATTCACGACTTCCAGTGGATCGACTGCAGGAAGGTCGAGGATTGTGCGGTGAAAAAGAATAAGATCTTTGAAGACAAGTTCTACCCGCCTGATCTGAACCTGGATGACAGCCTGGACGACGAGGAGCTGTTTCGGCAGGCGATGGCCGACGTCACACGCCTGCGTGATAGACAACGCCGGATCAGGGTCAGGAAATCATTGGATTCGGAGCTCCCCGATGAAATGTCTGGGAGCCTTACCGGCGAGGAAGATCCCGAGCGGGTCTTTCTTGAAGCCATAAACAGTAACAACGACTGGCAATTCTTTCTCCTGAATGAATATGTCGAGGGCGGGGCACGTGCCTGGGACACGCGGCTGCTGAAAAAGCTTCGTGAGGGCAGGTTCGCCGTTCAGGCAGAACTGGACCTTCACGGGTTTGGGCAAAGAGAAGCCATAGAGCAGCTGGAACAGTTTATTGTGGACTGTTGCAAGCGGGGCTTCAGCTGCGTCCGCGTGATCCATGGCAGGGGAAAGAACTCACGTCACACGCCGGTCCTGAAGAATAAGGTGGAACGGTGGCTATCACGTCGCAGCTCATCCCGATATGTGGTGGCCTATACTTCCGCGCGGCCGGTCGACGGGGGCGGCGGTGCGATATACGTCCTTCTGAGGTGCAGCTGAGCGACAGACCCTTCCGGGTTCCGAACGCGATCTGCAATCGAACAGAGCCTGCAGTGTTTTTCAGCGCCCCGGCTCGTGCCGTCGGCAACCGCCCGCCTGTATCCGTGTAATCCGCGCGATCCGTAGTACCTGCGGGGATGGAGCCCGCGGAAAAGACGGATTACGCGGATTACACGGATACAGACGGGCGGCAAGCGACCATCGCTAGTGCTTGCCGGGCGCCTGGGGTTTCAGGATCTCCGCTTTCAGAAAGCTTTTAAGCCGGCTTTCCAATTCCGCCGGTATCTGGACCCTTTGATCTCTGAGTTGTCCAGCCAGTTCCGAACACTTCCGGTACGACTTCAGGAAATGGATGCAGGGAGGGCAGGATTGGAGGTGATGATCCAGACGCTTATAGGTCTCCACATCCAGACTCCGGTCAATGTAATCCATCAGCAAATCAACGCACTCTTTGCAGCTGACTTCGCTTTTCATAGGGCATCCTCGAAATAATGCGCAAGTCTCTCGCGTACGAACAGCCGGGCTCGGTGAATTCTTGTTTTGGTGGTCGGTTCCTTCAGCCCGAGAAGCGATGAAATCTGCTTGATGGAATAACCCTCAATGTCCCGCAAGATCAGGGGTATGCGGTATTCGAAAGGAAGTGCCTGAATAGCATCGTACAGCTCGCCACCCAGTTCCCGATTCAGCATGACCTCTTCGGGATCGACGCTCCATGCAAAAGGAGGATTGATAAACTGACCGTCAACCGTGAATTGCGGCAGTGAATCGTCGATCTGGATTTCGCGTTCACGGGCCGCCCGGTACTTACGCAGCCACATGATCGAATTGTTGACTGCGATCCGTTTGATCCACGGCCAGATATCGCTCTCCTCTCGAAACGTCTCTATCTTCCTGATTATTTTCAGAAGCGTGTCCTGAAGGATTTCCTCCGCATCGGACGGATTCTTGGTGTAATTCAGAATGACGCCAAATAAAGGGCGTGAAAACTGGTGCACAAATTCATCGATGGTATCCGGATCATGGTTCTTGAGGCCCTCGATGATCTGGTGCTGATCTATTTCTTTAGTAGCCATCACTTACTTGCCTCGCCTTATACGATACATCAAAACCTCGAAGCGGCGAAATGAACCAGAGGCGCCAAGTTCGACCGCGCTTACTGCGGATCCGGCGGATACCGCGGATAACGCAGGCCGCTGTTTATTGCTTTCAAAATCTGGGGTTGATAGGATTCTGTCATGGTTTGGGCATCCCTGCTGCTGGTCTTCGTGTCGTTATTTGTGCCGCAGACTGGAGGCAGACGCTCCGCACCGCAGCGAGAAGCGGCGGCCCCGCCCGAATACCTTAAGGCTATCGCTTCACGTGATGACCAGAGCAATAAGGCCCGAATAGTCCTTCGATCCGGCCTTGTGGTGCTGATTGAAGAGCAAGCGGCTGATCCGCTGCTGGTTGTGCAGTCAACAATTCAGGCGGGGACCGCGGACGAGACCCAGGAAGAGAGAGGCGCCGCCCGCGTACTGGCCCAGCTCCTCCTGCACTCTGGTTTCGGACAGGGCGTACAAAAGCTCAGCGGGACAGCGCGGGTTGAAGTAAACGAGCACGCCACCACGTTTTCTTCAATTGTGCCTGCGCAGAACCTGGACAAGATCCTTCCTCTACACGCCGGTCTGTTCACCTTTCCTGAAATCAAGCAGGAGAGGCTCATATTTTTCAAGCAGTTGATCGGCGAAGAGTTAGCGCGCCAGCCCGGGCCATTGGAAAGCGCGCGGTATGCGCGTGAACCTTCCAGCGAGCAGGCCCTGGCACCCGAGCTTGATTTAAGTAAGATTCAGGCTTTTCAGAAGCGTCACTATCGGTATTCCAACACGCTACTCTGCCTGGTAGGCGGGGTGATTCGCGAGCAGTTGCTCGGAAAAGTCGTGGAGCTCTACGGGAAGGGAAGGTCATCACCCGAAGAGAAGAAGTTGCCGGCCGACTTCGTTCCGGGTGCTTTCTCCTATACATTCTCACAGGCGAAAGTGAGCCAGCCTTATGTTTTCTTGAAATACCGGGGACCTGGCAGGAATCACTCGGACTTTTATCCGTTTCTTTTGCTCTCCTACGTGCTTGGACAGGGGGAAAGCGCTATCTTGAGGCGCCTGGAATCGACAGTCCTGTCGGAAGTTCGGCTGGCGGCTTCGCTAAGCGACGGGTCGCTGCTGATCACCTTGGTCCCTGCGGAAGGGGATATTGATCGAGCGGAAATCACGGCGCTTGCCCAGATCGAGGTGCTTCGCAGTAAAGGGGTCAACGAAGATCAGCTCGCGAGCGCAAAGGCGTTGCTTCTGTCCGATTACTACTCTGGCTTGGCCGGCCTGGAAGCCCGGGCCCGAGCTCTAACGACGCACGAACTACTAGGAAATGGTCTGGACCGCGACCAGGTTCCCGGACGAATTGCTTCTATCAATGGACAAGATCTAAAACGAGCCGCTGAGCGATATCTGGATACTGGAAACCTGGCCGTCCATGAATTGGTGCCCGAAAATGCGGAGGTTCGTACATTCACGAGTGAGAGTTTTCAGGGAATGCTGCAGACTCTGCTCCCTCCCGCGGTCGCTAAAGCTGGCGAAGCCAAGGAGTTGGCAATTCGGGAAAGCCCGTCCATAGCGTCCGCTGTTTCATACAAGCCACGATACTTAAAGTATGAGTTGAAGAAGACCTCAGTGGTGAGAGGCCCGGACATATACTACCAGGAGAATCACAGCGCCCCCTTGGTCTATGTCGGGTTCTTCTATCCCGGCGGGCGCTTTGATGAAGCCGAGGGGAAGCGCGGGATCACCGAAGTACTCCTGCGGTCAGTGATGCGAACAGCTCTGCGTACGAAAGGCGCGGCAGCAGCGGGAGACCTCGACCAGATCGGGGCCAAGGTGGAGGTGGTCAACGAGCCTGATTATTTCGGGTTTCAGGGAAAGGTGTTGTCGAACCATCTTGACACCTTCCTGCGCACGGTGATCGGGTGGGTCCGGCAGACCAAAATCGAGGAGTCTGATATGAATCAGGCCCGGATGGAGACGCTGGCTCGCCTGCGCCTCGAGAGGGATGAGGCGAGGGTAAGCCCCTCCGTCCTGGTATGGAAGGATCATCCGTACGGGAGGAGCCGATACGGAAGCGAGGACGAACTGCAGACGCTCGATTTGGCTGCGGTGGAACAGTGGAGACAGTCGCACCTGGGGCGGATGCACCCCCTGATTCTCCTGCAAGGGGATGTGGATGGCACCTCTTTTCTGGAGGGTCTGGTTTCGGTTTTAAGTGACCGGCGCTTGGAGGCCGCAGAGGCCAGCCTAGAGGAGGAGGAGGAAGAAGAGGAAGGGGAAGAGGAAGAGAGCGGGCCGTTGCGGACCGTTGATGAGCCGACTGTGCCGGGCCTCATCGTTTTCGCCGGCCCCGAGAAGAACAGCTTTGAGGAGCGAGTGTTGCAGTTGATCGAAAGCGTGCTCGAGGGCCCGGGCGGTCTGATTGCGGATTCCGTCTGGGATACCCTTGGCATCGCCCTTCCTGGCGAATTCTCACACCAAACTCGCCTGAGGGGTGGAACGATCGCAATCCGCTACCGGACGCTTGGGATGCGAGAGGAAGAGGCCAGGAGGCAAGTGTTGAAGGTAGTGATGGATCTGAAGGGGCAGCCGCTTCCGCGCGATCGGTTTCTAGCGGGCATCTCGCGCTCTATCAGTCAGTTCTATGAGGAAAATCAAGAGCCTGAATGCTTCCTCCCGCGCCTGGCTATGCACGT
>DAOTAI010000509.1:0-3482 GCA_035593865.1 Acidobacteriota bacterium | reverse complement strand
CGGCCGTCAGCCGGAGCGTCGAGTTCATCACCCAGCTGCGGAGCGCGATCGGCTCACATGAACGGATCGGTGTCGTGGAATTGTTCGGCAGGAATTCCGGTGAGACTTGCCTTATTTCGGCCTACCTTTCGGGTGTCGACCGTGTGGTCATCAGTGAAGTCCCGTTCGATCCTGACAGGCTTGCCCGGCTGCTCGCCGATGACCGCAAGAAAAGCCCGAGCCAGTACGCGATCTTGACCATCTCGGAAGGCGCTCGCATGATTGACGGCGCTCTGGACGGACCCGAAGGTGCACCTTTTGCTTCACAAAAATCCGCCGGTATCGGCGCCGTCACAGCAGAAGAGATCAAGCGACGGACAGGCCTGGGCGTTATCTATCAGCAACTCGCATACATGATGCGAAGTGGCCCGCCCGATTCCCTTGACCGCATGGTGGCCATGAATTTTGGCACCCTCGCGATTGATCTGATTCACCAGCAAAACTTCGGCCGATTGGTGGTTTTGAATGATGGCCGCTACGGACATGAAACAATCTGCATCATCACGCAGGGTGTCAAGCGAGTTGATGTCGAGACCTTCTACGACACGGTCAACTACCGACCGAAAGTAGCCGACGTCCTGGGGAAACCGATGTTCCTCTACTGAAGTTACCCGAACCGATTAAGTGTATCGATCAACTGGCGTAGCCGGCCAAATTGGCGTTGATCAAAAGCTAACGCGATTCGAGGAAGATTGGCCAGTTTAGGTTCGTCGCGCTCCTCGGGGAAAGGATCCGACATCTCAATCCGCCCGTCCACCAGAATGTCCCGGAATCTCTCGTTTAGAGATCTGAGCAGTTGTGCATCAGGCTCCTGTTTCAAGCGCAATACCAGCTTCCGGCGATGATCGACAAATCGCGAGGAGTGATACACCCGGTAGAAAGCTTTTATCTCTGAAACCGCAGCTTCGACGTCGTCGGTGATGTGGAAAAGCGCCCGGTCTTCCGGCGAAATAAACCCGCGCTGGAGCATTTGCCGGTCAACAAACTGAAACCAGTCTGACCAGTAGGTGCCCCCGGGAGCATCCAGCATGACGATCGGCTTGATTTCGCTCTTGCCCGTCTGAACCAGGGTCAAGACTTCAAATCCCTCATCCAGGGTTCCAAACCCGCCCGGCAGCAGGACGATAGCTTCCGATTCCTTGACGAAGAACAACTTACGCGTGAAGAAATACCTGAAATTGATCAGTTTGCGGTCGCCGTCAATGGTTGGATTGGGCGACTGTTCGAAGGGCAGCCGAATGTTTAAACCAAAACTCTTTTTCTGTCCTGCCCCCAGATGCCCTGCCGCCATAATTCCAGGTCCGGCGCCCGTAATAACCAGGTAACCTTCTTCGGCCATCCTGCGACCGAACTCGCGAGCTGTTTCAAATTCGGGGTGACCGGGGACCACCCGCGCCGACCCAAAGATGCTGACCTTCGAATGCTTGCTATACCGGGCAAATACGCGAAAAGCGTACCGCAACTCCTTGGCCGCCGTACGGATGATCTTGGCGTCACCCCGATCCGCGCCTTCCTGGGCCATCTGCACGCCGGCCAGGAAAAAGTCGCGGAGTATATCGACATGCCTGTAAGGGGCGAGTTCTTCCAGAAGCTGATCGATCAGGGCGCATACCTTTTCCTTGTCGACAGCCTTGGCAGGTTTGGACGGCTCCCGCCGAAGGTTCTCGCCATCCCGCATTTACAACTCCTGTATCCTATAATAAGGGCGTGCCAGCGAACCTCACTCCCGAATACCTTCAGGCAGAAGAGAGATTCAAAAGCGCTGTCACCACAGCTGAAAAGATCCAAGCGCTCGAAGAAATGATGCGAACGATCCCCAAACACAAGGGGACCGAGAAGATGCAGGCAGATCTGAAGCGCCGGATGTCTCAGCTGAGAAAAGAAGCCCAGAAAAAGAAATCGGCGCCCTCCCAGCGGCCAGCATGGTATGTCGAGCGAGAAGGAGCCGGACAAGTGATCGTATGCGGCCCCCCCAACTCCGGTAAGTCGCAACTTCTGACAAGCTTGACGGGTGTCCCTGCAACAGTTGCTGACTACCCTTTCACAACTCGAAACCCTCAACCAGCAATGATGCGTTTCGAGGATGTTCAGATTCAAATCGTCGATACGCCTCCGCTCGCCAGGGAAACCCTCGAACCATGGCAGCTTATGATGATCAAGCAGGCCGATGCGGCGCTCCTCGTGTTCGACGTCAATGACCCTTTGTTGCTCGATCAGACCGAATACGTGCTGCAGCTGTTTGCGGAAAAACAAATCCCCCTGGATACTGGATCGAAACCCAAGGTCATTGTCCTCGGAAACAAGACAGATACGCCCGCCGGACAGGATAATTTCCAAGTGTGGGCCGAGTTATACGAGAACCGATTCACCCCTCTCTCGATCTCCGCAGTCAGGGAATGCGACATCGAAAAAATGAAAAGACAGGTCTTTGACCTGCTGGAGATTGTCCGGGTCTATACCAAGGCGCCAGGTAAGAAGGTCGAAGAGAACCCGTCTCCTTTTGTGCTTAAAAAGGGAGCGACTGTTATCGATGCTGCCCTGGCTGTCCACAAAGACTTGGCCGCGAATTTCAAATTCGCCCGACTGTGGCGTGAAGGCAGCCACGATGGGCTGATGGTCGAACGTGAACAACTACTCCAGGACCGCGACTTGATTGAAATTCACACGTAGAAAGGTGGGTTTCGAATCCGCCCCGAAAAGCGCGGTGCGGATTCGAAACCCACCCTACGCTCGTTGGCTTGTCAGCCTTCCCTGCTTCTGTAACAATAATTTGCGTTTCTGAGGAAAGGAGTGATCTCATGTCAAAGCGGCCGTTGAACGTCGGACTTATTGGTGGAGGCGGCGGCGCCTTTATCGCCCATCCGCATCAGAAAGCAATCAACTCGGACGGCACCCGTCGGGTCACCTGTGCAGCGCTTCATCCTGATCCGGACGTGGCGATGCGGGAAGCCGAGAACTGGGCATATCCCATCAAAGGCTACCGGAGCTACGACGAGCTGATCGAGCAGGAGAGCAAAAAGCCGGTAGGCGAACGGGTCGACTATGTGACCATTGTGACCCCCAACAACGTTCACTTCGATCCAGCAATGAAATGCATCGAGGCCGGCATCCCGGTCTTTTGTGAGAAGCCGCTGACAGTCTCGCTGGAAGAAGCGGACAAACTGGTCGCCGCAGTAAACGCAAAGAAGATTCCCTTCGGTGTCGCTCACACTTACCTGGGACACTGGACTACTCGTTTCAGCCGCCACATTGTCCGCAGCGGTCTTCTCGGCCAGATTCGCTGGGTGGATTCCTACTATCTCCAGGGATGGCTAGCCGAGCGGGCCGAAGATACCGGCTCGATCCAGGCTGAGTGGCGCGTCGATCCTAAACGCGCGGGAATCAGCAATTGTGGGGGCGATATCGGGACCCATGCCTTGATGCAGCTCCGCTACATCACCGGG
>DAOTAI010000032.1:0-20463 GCA_035593865.1 Acidobacteriota bacterium | reverse complement strand
GCTATCCGCCCAGGAAGTCCGGAACGACCCCGAATTCACGGAAGCCTTCGCCGTGCGCCGGGGGTAGGTCTGAGCAACATCTGACCCGTGTTATCCCCTGTCTTTGGCGCCGGAAAACCTGCGAATGATACGGAAGGCACGAAATACGCGGTGGAAAGGGAATTGTATGCTTCGCCTTTTGTCTCAGTTGAAGATTATCCCGGTCTTGATCATCGCACTCTCTTTGCCTGAGGTCGACGCTTACGGGCAGTACTTTGGTAGAAACAAAGTCCGATATGAGACTTTCGACTTCGAGGTGATGAAGACCGAGCATTTCGACATTTACTTCTATCGAGAGGAGCGGGACGCGATAGAAGAAGCGGCGCGCATGGCAGAACGGTGGTATACGCGGCTGTCCCAGGTGCTCCAGCACGAGCTAAGGAGCCGCCAGCCTTTGATACTGTACGCGAGCCACCCGGCCTTTCGGCAGACTACGGCGATTCCGGGAACCATAGGCGAAGCGACAGGCGGAGTCACTGAGGCGTTGAAGCGTCGTGTGGTACTCCCGATGGCCGGACCGATGAGAGAAACGGATCATGTTCTCGGTCACGAGATTGTCCATGCTTTTCAGTACGATATGACCGGGCAGGGACAGACCGTGATCGGATTTGAGGCTCCTGGCGCTCTACGTCTTCCCTTGTGGTTCATCGAAGGAATGGCCGAATACTTGTCGCTCGGACCAGTCGATTCCCTTACGGCGATGTGGATGAGGGATGCAGTGCGTCGGGAGAGGGTGCCGCGAATACAGGATCTCAATAATCCCGAGTTCTTTCCTTACCGTTACGGGCAGGCACTGTGGTCATACATCGGAGGTCGTTTTGGCGACCAGGTCATAGGGAAGATCCTTCGTGCTGCCGGACGGACAGGCGACGCCCAGGGCGCCATACAAAGAGTGCTCGGTGTGAGTATCGACGAGCTGAATGAAGGCTGGCATTCCGCTCTCAAGGCCGCTTTCGAGCCTGTTCTGGATCTGACCAGCCCGCCGTCTGATTTCGGCAGGGCGCTTATCTCGGCCGAGGGGCGCGGAGGTGAAATAAACGTCAGTCCCTCGGTTAGTCCCGATGGTAAATGGGTCATTTTTTTCTCTGAAAAAGACCTCTTCTCAATCGACATCTTTCTTGCCGACGCAGAGACGGGCCGGATTATCCGCAAGATCACTGAAACGGCAACCGATCCCCATTTCGAGAGCCTGCAGTTTATCAACTCGGCCGGTGCCTGGAGCCCAGACAGCCGCCAGGTGGCAATAGGGGCGATAAGCCGAGGAAGGCCGATCCTCAGTATCGTCGAGGTGGAAAACGCGGATACCGTAAAGGAGATCCGTTTTCCGGAGTTGGGCGAGATTTTTAATCCAACCTGGTCCCCGAACGGGCGAGAAATTGCCTTCACCGCTATCCAGGGCGGTATCCTGGATCTGTTCGTAGTCGACGTCGAGACCGAGAAACTGCGGAGGCTGACCGACGACATCTTCGCTGAAATCCATCCGGACTGGTCTCCAGACGGGCGGTACATCGCCATCGCAACGGATCGCTTCTCAAGCAATGTGGGGAGTCTCGAGTTCGGGGAGATGCAACTTGCTCTGGTTGACGCCTCGTCTGGAGAGGTGCAGCCGCTTCCCGCCTTAGGAGGCGGTCGGCAAACCAATCCCCAATGGGGAAGAGACAACCGGACGCTCTACTTCATCTCCGACCACAACGGAATTCCGAATATCTATGTGTATCGCATGGATGGACGCCCGGCGCAACAATTGACTCATCTTCAAACCGGGGCCAGCGGGATTGCGAGGCTCAGCCCTGCTTTAACGGTCGCAACCTCCACCGGACGGGCACTGTTCAGCGTTTTTGAAGCCGGCTTGTACAACGTATACGTTCTCGACGAAGCAAAGGTCGCCGGGAGGTCATTCGCAAGCCTTCCGGGCAATCCTGCTTTGCTGCCGCCCGCTCAGCGGACCGGGCAAACCGTCGCCGCGTTTCTTGGGACGCCGGTGAAAGGACTCCCGCAAACCACCAACTTCCCGATTTCTGATTATCAACCCAGTCTTTCCCTCGACTACGTCGCACAGCCGACCGTCGGTGTCGGCATCAGCAGTTTCGGCACGTTTGTCGGTGGCGGAACCGCCCTTCACTGGAGCGATATGCTGGGGCATCACAACTTGACCACCGTGTTCGAAGGTGGAAACACCGGGGGAGGAAGTTTCGTTAACAGCATTACGGGGCTTCTGGGTTACCAGAACCAGCGGGGCCGCTGGGACTGGGGGGCAATCGGCGGCCAGGTTCCATTTGTGACCGGAAGCTTTCTGCAAGGCGTGACGGTTGTGGACGGTCAGGAAGTGCTCGTGCAGCAAGAGCTACGCTTCTGGCAGATAAACCGAGAGATCCAGGGTATGCTCGCCTACCCTTTCAACCAGGCGCAGCGTCTGGAGTTTGGCGGTGGTTTTCGCAACATCTCGTTTGATGCGGAGACTGAGACCGACTTCTTTTCACCGTTTACCGGTCAGTTTCTCGGCCGTCGAACCGAGGACATCGAGACTCCGGATGCCATCAACCTGGGCACGGTCAGCGCGGCCCTGGTGTATGACACCAGCGTCTTTGGCGGCACCGGTCCTATCATAGGTCAACGCTATCGTCTTGAGTTCGAACAGGTTGGCGGCAACCTCCTCTTTTCTAACGCCTTGGTCGACTACCGCCGTTACTTCATGTTTTTGCGCCCTTTGACACTCGCCGGTCGTTTTCTTCACGTCGGACGTTATGGTTCCGACGCAGAGGACCCTCGACTGCAAAACATGTTTATTGGTTATCCCTCCTTGGTCCGCGGCTACGATTTCGGGTCCTTTTCCCCGAATGAGTGCGAGCTTTCGGCCCCTTCTGACGGAAGCTGTCCGGTTTTCGACAAGCTCATTGGCAGCCGCCTGGCGGTTGCCAACCTGGAGTTGAGAGTGCCCTTGTTAGGTACTCTCGGACTGATCCCCAGCGAGGGGTTCATCCCGGTTGAAACGGCCCTGTTCTACGATGCCGGAATGGCATGGACGTCGCTGGAGGGATCCGATTTCGGCTCGCGGGATCCGGTGACCAGCTACGGCGCCTCTCTGCGGATTAACCTGCTCGGGTTTGCTATCGCACAGGTCAGCCTGGTCCGCCCCGTCGACCGTCCGCTGAAGAACTGGATCTGGGAGTTCAGCCTGACTCCCGGATTCTGAGTTGGAAAATCGGTGCGTTTATCCACGTAATCCGCGGATGGCACGGAAGGCGCGGATTACGCAGATACGCGCACCGACTCGTTCACAGCTTCTCAATCTTCGCTTTCCTCTACGATCCTGTTGCTGCTGCCGAACGACAGTGGTTTAATAGCTGGATTAATGTCTATTAATCCTACCCGTGAGCAGCTGCTTCAGCTGAACGACGCGCTTCGCCAGGAGATTGAGGAACGTAAGCGCATTGAAAAGGTGCTCAAGCAGAGTCAGGAACGACTGGCGGCCGCTGAACGCATAGCTCATCTCGGAAACTGGGACTGGGATATCGTCGCCAACGAACTGACCTGGTCGGAAGAGGTCTATCGCATTTTTGGTCTCGAACCCGGGAAGGTTTTGACGACCTACGATACGTTTCTTGCTGCGGTCCACCCGGATGACAGGCAATTCGTCGAGGAGTCTGTCCGACGGGCTCTTTATGAAGGCGCGCCGTACAGTATCGACCACCGCATTATCCGCCCATCCGGTGAAATTCGTGTAGTCCACGAACGGGCTGAGGTCACTTATGAGGAGAACGGCCGGCCCGTCAGAATGATGGGCACGGTTCAGGATGTTACCGAGGCGAGAAAGTCCGAGCAGGCGGTACGCGACAGCGAGCAGCTCCTGAGAAGCGTACTAGAGGCCCTTCCGGTCGGGGTCTGGCTGCTCGACGAGAACGGGCGGGTCTTAAGCGCCAATTCGGCCGGAATTCGGATTTGGGGGGGCATTCGATACGTAGGCATTGAGCAGTACGACTGGTATCGGGGCTGGTGGCCGGAGTCCGGCGAACAACTCAAGCCTTCGGAATGGCCGGGGGCGCGGGCAGTTACACAGGCGGAAACGGTTCTTGACGAAATCGTCGAGATAGAGGCGTTTGACGGGCAACGCAAGACCATCAGTAATTCCGCGGTCCCTTTGTTGAGTCCCGAAGGTCGAATCCAGGGCGCCATTGTCGTGGTAGAGGACATCACGGAGCGCGCCAGCTTCCACAAGGCCCTTCGCTATAGCAATGAGCTGCTCGAGTCTTCCCGCCAAGAGCTTCGCAGGCTAAGCGAGCATTTGGACCACAGGGTAGAAGAGGAGCGCAAACTGATCGCGCGGGAACTCCACGACCAGTTGGGTCAAAGTCTGATTGCATCGAAAATCGCTCTGAATATGTTGACTGTCGAAAAGCTCGAACCCCAGCTTTTGCGTGATCAGATAGCACGGGTCGTTGACCTGATAGACGAAACAATTCAGTCCGTTAAGAAAATTGCGCTCGGCCTGCGGCCGTTCGTTCTCGATCACCTTGGGTTGGTGGCCGCGATTGAGTCCGAGCTGCCCAAATTCGAAGAGCGGACCGGTATCGCCTCTGTCTCCTACCTTCCCCACGAATCCATTCCACTTGCGCCGATTATTTCGATGCCACTGTTCCGTGTGTTCGAAGAGGCTCTCATCAACATTGAAAAGCATGCGGAGGCCACCCAGGTTATTGTCAGGCTGGAATTTCAAGGAAACCGCTTGCTCTTGGAGATACACGACAACGGGAAGGGTATCGGGGAAGGAGAAGTGCTTGCGCCTGAATCGTTGGGTATCGCCGGGATGCGCGAGCGAGTCAGCCGCCTTAACGGTGATCTGTGTGTTGAACGTAACGATTGCGGTGGAACCTCGGTAATCGTCAATGTGCCCCTGCCGGACTGCACCAGGTGAACTCAACCCGATCTGGAGCGCCGCGAAGACTCACAGCGACTGAAAGAAGTCATTCCCTTTGTCGTCAATCAGGATGAACGCTGGGAAATCCTCGACTTCAATCTCCCAAACCGCTTCCATCCCAAGTTCGGGATAATCCAGGACCCTGACTGAGCGAATGTTCTCGCGCGCCAGGAATGCGGCCGGACCGCCGATACTGCCGAGGTAGAACCCTCCGTGCTTCTTGCATGCTTCAGTGACCTCGCGCGATCGGTTGCCCTTTGCGATCATCACCATTGAGGCGCCATGCGACTGAAACAGGTCCACGTATGGATCCATACGTCCGGCTGTGGTAGGTCCGAATGATCCGGAAGGCAAGCCGTCCGGCGTCTTAGCCGGCCCCGCGTAATAAACGGGATGCGCCTTGAAGTACTCGGGAAGTCCTTCTCCTCGGTCCAATCGCTCCTTCAGCCGGGCGTGCGCGATATCTCGAGCCACCACCATCCGGCCGGTGAGCGAGAGCCGGGTACGGACCGGGTGCTGACTCAGCTGCTTCAGTATCTCGCTCATTGGCCGATTCAAATCAATTCTGACCGGTGGAACCGACTGTTGTTCAGGAGTGTCAAGCAGCCATCTGGCCGGGTTCTCATCAAGCTGTTCGAGCCAGATCCCCCGGCTGTCGATTTTCGCCTTTATGTTGCGATCCGCTGAACAGGAGACTCCCACTCCAATTGGGCAGGATGCCCCATGGCGGGGAAGCCGGATTACGCGAACGTCGTGTGCGAAATACTTACCGCCGAATTGAGCGCCGAAGCCGGAGGAATATGCCGCCTCCAGCATCTCTTGCTCCAGCTCCACGTCTCTAAAGGCTTGGCCGTACTCATTCCCGCGCGTTGGAAGCCCGTCCAGATACCCTGTCGAGGCCAGTTTCACGGTCTTGAGGCAGGCTTCCGCGCTGGTTCCTCCTATAACAAACGCAAGATGGTAAGGAGGGCAGGCGGCGGTTCCGAGCGACCTCATCTTTTCCACCAGAAAGCGCTTCAGGCTGGCCGGATTCAACACCGCCTTGGTTTGCTGAAACAGGAAGGTCTTGTTAGCCGAGCCGCCTCCTTTCGCTATGAAAAGGAAGTGGTATTCACAGCCTGGTGCCGCGTAGATATCAATCTGAGCAGGCAAATTGCAGCCTGAGTTCTTCTCCTCGTACATCGACAGGGGGACGACTTGCGAGTAACGCAGGTTCTCCTGTGTGTAAGTCTGAAAAATCCCGGCGCTCAGTGCCTCGGCGTCATTTCCCAGGGTTAGAACAAACTGCCCCTTCTTGGCGTAGACGATGGCAGTTCCCGTGTCCTGGCAGAAAGGAAGCTGCCCGTCCGCCGAGATGACGGCGTTTTTCAGCATCGTGCGGGCCACGAACCTGTCATTGTCCGACGCTTCAGGATCGGAAAGTATTTTGGCGACCTGCTCGTTATGTGAAGAGCGCAGGAAGAAGGAAACGTTCCGCATTGCCTGACGGGCAAGCAAGGTCAGCGCCTCGGGCTGAATGACCAGAAAGGGATAATCGCCAAGCGACTGTGTCGTGATGTAGTCGGCGGTGACGAATTTGTATTCGGTCTTGTCTTCTCCAAGCGGGAACGGCTCGTGGTACTTCATAGTGCGATCTCCTGTTATCACTTCTGCTTTTTCTATCACGGATCGGGGAGAGAAGCGAAATCGCCAGGAGTGGACACAGCTTCGTCCGCTTGGTCCACGCAACCTTTATCAAGGGGTTAAGGGCCCGAGGTTAAAGATTCTTTGAGGCTGTTGCTTGGTGTATGCCCTTTCGGCGCAAAGGAGGCGAACATGCAGCTTTCGGCCGTCGATCTTGGGATAATCATCCTTTATCTCGCCGCAACCGTCCTCATTGGCTTCATGCTCACCAGGCGAGCTTCCAAGAATCTGAATTCTTATTTTCTTGCTGATAAAAACCTGCCTTGGTGGATCCTGGGCGTCTCGAACGCCTCCGGAATGTTCGACATCACGGGGACTATGTGGCTTGTCTACCTGCTGTTCGTCTATGGCCTGAAGGGTGTGTTCATCCCGTGGCTCTGGCCGGTTTTCAATCAGATTTTTCTGATGGTATTTCTGTCGGCCTGGATGCGGCGTTCTAATGTCCTGACCGGCGCGGAATGGATTAATACTCGTTTCGGTTATGGTACCGGCGCGAAATTGTCTCATATAAGCGTTGTCATTTTTGCTCTTGTCAGTGTAGTGGGTTTCCTCGCCTACGATTTCCAGGGAATAGGCAAGTTCTCGGCCTTGTTCATGCCCTGGGACCTTTCGCCCAACACCTACGCGCTTATCTTCATGGGTATCACGACGATCTATGTCGTCTCCGGCGGCATGTATAGCGTAGTCTTAACCGAACTCCTGCAGTTTGTCGTTATGACTGTCGCTTCGATCATTGTGGCTTATATCGCCATCATGAAGACGTCGCCCGATCTTATAAGCGCCGCCGTACCGGAGGGATGGAAAGACATTTTCTTCGGCTGGCGCCTGGACTTGGACTGGACCGGATTGATCGACCAGGTGAACGTAAAGATCGCCGAGGACGGTTACTCGCTGTTTGCAATCTTCTTCATGATGGCCTGCTTCAAGGGAATCCTGGTCAGCATGGCAGGCCCGGCGCCCAACTATGACATGCAGCGGATCCTGGCAACCAAGAGCCCCAAAGAGGCATCGCTGATGAGCGGTTTCGTCTCGGTGGCATTGTTCTTCCCCCGTTTCCTGTTGATCGCCGGCCTGACGGTCCTTGCCCTGGTGTTCTTTACTCCCGAGTTGAGGCAGATGGGAGCGAATCTCGACTTTGAAATGATTCTGCCTTATGCGGTGAAGAACTTTGTTCCGGTAGGAGCGCTCGGCCTGCTTCTTGCAGGCCTTCTGGCGGCGTTCATGTCGACCTTCGCGGCCACGGTTAACGCGGCTCCCGCTTACATCGTCAATGATATCTACAAGCGCTACATCAATCCCAATGCTTCCGCCCGGCGATACGTTTTCCTCAGTTACCTTGCTTCTTTCGGCGTTGTAATCGTCGGTATTGGGTTCGGCTTTTATGTGAGCTCTATCAATTCGGTCACCCAGTGGATTGTCAACGCGCTGTGGGGCGGTTATACCGCATCGAACGTTCTCAAGTGGTACTGGTGGCGTTTTAACGGCTACGGTTACTTCTGGGGGATGATGACCGGCATTGCTGCTTCGTTGTTCTTCCCGGTTGCTTTCCCGGAGCTTGCGCCCCTGCATGCTTTTCCCTTCATTCTTTTGATCTCCCTGGTCGGTTGCGTGGCCGGCAGCCTCCTGACACCGCCTGAGGAAGATGAGGTGCTCAAGAAGTTCTATATGCAGGTGCGGCCTTGGGGATTCTGGAAGCCCATTCATCTGAAAGTGCTTCGGGACCATCCGGACTTCACTAGAAACATGAACTTCAAGCGCGACATGTTCAATGTCGTCATCGGGACTATCTGGCAAACTACGCTGGTCGTGATGCCCATTTACCTCGTCATAAGGGAGATACCGCATTTTCTGATCGCGTTCCTGGTTTTTGCCGTTTGCGTCTTCATCTTGAAGAAGACTTGGTACGACAAGCTGGATGCCGATTTTGGGGAAAAGACGGTGATAGGAACAGAAGCGCCTGTCACCCCCGAGGGCGTTGCGACCAAATGATCTGAATCGGGCTCGCGTGCTATCCGCGTTACCCGCGCGATCCGTGCTATCCGTGGGCTTTTATTCCCATGGATAGGACGGATCGCACGGATTACGCGGATGATAAGCGAGCACTGAGACGATTCTCATTTGGCGCTACCTGGTTTAGTCTGGAGGTAAGGCGAGCTTGTCTTTTGCCTGATCATCCAACCAGACTGCGGTAACCGATGGACCCATTCGTGCCCGGCCTCCTGAACAGAATTGCGCCGCCTCGCAAAGTGGCTGTTTTTCGCGCTTCCCGCCTGGGTGATTTCATTTGTGCGACACCTGCTTTCCGAGCCCTGCGACAGGCACTTCCGCAGGCCGAGATTAGCTTCGTGGGCCTTCCTTTTATCGAACCATTGGCAACACGTTTGCCTTCTTTTGATCGCTTCTACGCGTTTCCCGGGGCGCCTGGAATCGCGGAGCAGCTTTTCAACGCCAGAAAGCTTACGGCCTTTTTCAGGCGCATGCAGGCCATCCCGTTCGACCTGGTTATCCAAATCCACGGCTCTGGTGTCTTTTCGAATCCGATCGCCCTGATGTTTGGCGGAAGACTTACCGCCGGCTTTATTCGGGCGGGAGACGGCACCGGCCATTTGGATGCCGCCTGTGTCTATCCGAATGGACTTCATGAGGTGAAGAAGACTCTCTTCCTGACGCAGTTTCTCGGCGTGCCATCCGAGGATGAGAGACTTGATTTTCCCTTGGCCGCATCTGACGACAAGGCGGCCGTCCTGTTACTGAAACGGGCCATGCCGCCCTTGATCGGGGTCCATGCAAGGGCGGAAGCCCGAACGAAGAAATGGCGCCCCGAGCGTTTTGCCCAAGCCGCGTCCCGCCTGGCCGTTGACGCCAGGGGCACAGTTGTCTTGATTGGCGCTGGGGCCGAAGAAGGCCATCTTGAGCTGGTCCAAGGCCTTCGGGCTCCCTTTGTAGACCTTTGCGGCAAAACTTCGCTCGGTGTTTTGGGAGCGGTCATCAAGCGTTTGTCGGTGCTGCTCACCAATGATTCTGGTCCCGCCCATATAGCCTACGCTCTCGGGATCCCCTCGGTGACGATATTCGGAAGCACGCTCCCGTCGGAGTGGGCGCCGCTGGAAACTGGCCGCCATCGAGTCGTGGCGCACGAAGTGGAGTGCCGGCCTTGCGGGTTGAACACCACCTGTCCAATCGGATTCGTGTGCCTGGAAAAAGTGTCAGTCGAACGGGTTGTCGAAGCCGGCCGGCAAGTCATGAGTCCTCCCAAGGAATCAGGAGTATGGGAAGCGAATGCTTGTTCCTTTTGAAGTAAAGAAGATCGCAGTGTTGCGGGCAAACGGAATCGGAGACCTGATGTTTGCTTTGCCTGCCCTGGCTGCTCTCAGGGCGGCTTACCCGGGCGCAGAAATTGTGCTGCTGGCCAAGCAGTGGCACGCCGAGTTCTTGCAAGACCGATCCGGCCCGGTTGACCGCGTTATCCCAATACCAGCTTATCCGGGGGTGGGCGCCCCGGAAAATACGAGCAGTCATCGCCCGGATCTCGAGGCGTTTTTCGAGAATATGGCCGGGGAAAACTTCGATATTGCGATTCAGCTGCATGGAGGCGGGCGGCATTCAAACCCTTTCGTCCGCAGGCTTGGCGCCCGGCTCACAATCGGTCTCCGGTCGCCCGGCGCAGTCGCACTCGACCGCTGGGTCCCGTATGTCTATTTCCAGCAGGAGGTCATTCGTTACCTGGAAGCGGTCTCTCTGGTTAGTGCAAAGCCAGTTGTCTTGGAACCAGAAATCCAGGTTACCAGGCGCGATGTCGCGGAAAGCGAGGGAGCGGTGCCGCCCGATTCACGTCCTTTAGTGGTGCTGCACGCGGGGGCTACCGACGGCCGCCGCCGGTGGGCCCCGGAGCGCTTTGGGGCAGTTGGCGCGGAACTGACCCGACGTGGATTCCGGGTTATTGTTACGGGCTCAAGGGAAGAGGAATACCTCATCAGGCGTGTTCTGGAAGCGATGCCGTGCCCCGGTCAGGGTGTTTCTACCCTTTCTCTTGGCGGCCTCGCCGGATTGCTTTCCCGGGCCGTACTCTTGGTTTCGAACGATTCCGGTCCACTTCATCTCGGAAATGCCGTCGGTCTCGCGACAGTAGGCATTTATTGGTGCGGCAACCTGTTTACCGCCGGCCCAATGACCCGCGCTCGGCACCGACCCGCAATATCCTGGAGGCTGGAGTGCCCCCTGTGTGGTCGTAATACCATTCAAGACAACTGTGACCATCACGTCTCATTCGTCGACGACGTCCCCGTAACCGAGGTAATCGAACACTGCCTGGAGTTGCTCGGCACTCTTGCTGAAACGAATAGGCAACCTGTGTAGTCTCAGGATATAGCTGAGAAACCCGGAGTCACATCACAGGTGGGAAGAATAGGCGCCCAAATAGTTCCTGTGGCGATCGTCGGAGGGGGACCGGTCGGACTGTTTCTGGCGGCCTGCCTCGGTCAATTCGGTATTGAATGCCGCGTCCTGGAAAAGCGCGCAGGTATCTCGGGCGCTTCACGCTCCATTGGTATACACGGGGTTTCTCTTGGTCTATTCGCCCGTCTGGACTTGTCGGAGGCGCTTCTTGCGTCCGGAATTCGAATTACCCGGGGGGTAGCCCTGGATGAATACGGCAAGCTTGGTGAACTGAACCTGGAAGCCTGTCTTTCGGACCGGGCTTTTGTCTTAATCGTTCCCCAAAATCGAACTGAATCAATCCTGTACAGTCACGTGTGCCAATCCTATCCCGGTTTTCTACAAGGACCAACTGAAGTAGTAGGTCTTCGCCAGATGACAAATCATGTCGAAATCCTCTGCCGGGATTCACTAAGTTGCTCCTGCATCGTTCGCGCCCGGATTGTTGTGGCTTGTGACGGCAAGCGAAGTGTGGTTCGTCGTAGCGCCGGAATTGCTTTTGTTGGGGGGTGTTACCCGGATAGCTTCATCATGGGGGATTTTGCTGACAACACCTGTTTCGGTCCAGTTGCCGCCATATATCTTCCGAGCGAAGGACTTATCGAATCGTTCCCGCTGCCGGGCGGCAATAGGAGATGGGTCGCGCGCCTGGACGAGCCGGTATCGATTGCAGAAGTCCCGGCGACACGTGCTGAGTTGGAGGACGTGGTAAGAAAGCGGATCGGACACGAGCTCCAGGACTGCGACAACTACATGATGAGCCGCTTCCGGGCGGAGAGATATCTGGCAGCGACATTACTCAGCGACAGGATCGTGTTGGCCGGAGACGCCGCCCACGTAATTAGCCCCATCGGAGGCCAAGGGCTTAACCTGGGGTGGTTGGGGGCATGGCGCCTGGCGGAGCAGATCAGCGCGATCCTTCATAAAAGGGTTGACCATCGGGAAGCCTTCTCGGTCTATGACCGTCAGCAGAGAAAGGCGGCCCGGCGTGCCGCTCGCAGGGCCGAGTTGAACATGAAACTCGGGCGCAAGTATCAGTCGGTATCGATTCGTAACGCACTCGTACGTGTCCTGTTGCAGGCGCCCGTCAATCGACTCACGGCGCGCCTGTTTACCATGCATGGATTGTACTCGTGGCCGGTTTAGAGGACGCCATCTTGACCCTGACGGACCGTGGTCCGCGTTTCGATGAAGCTCTCCCAGAGGTCGGCGCGAATATAGGTCAATAAGAGAACCGAGGGTCTCAATCCGTAGAATTCTCCCTGGAAGCCGCTTGCCAATCTCTCACTCAGTTCCGGCTCTAACTCAGGGGTCGTGATAAGGACGGCTGGAACCGGATCCTTCGGAACCTGCCTTGGGTCTTCCCAATACCCGACGTTGGGGAAGCGCCGCAAATACCAGGGCAGGGGCCACATACTGTACGGGTCTGCCACCACTTCGATCAGCATCGCCCGTCCTTCAGGCGACACCGCCGCAATCTGCTCGATTCGATCAATGAGATTCAAGAAGTCCGCGGTGGTGTGAGAGTAAACGTAGGGATTAACCGGATCCGCGAAATACCGGAAATTTGCTTGTACTGAAAGCCAGGTCAAGTGCGTTATGCCGACTGCCAGAAGAGCCCCGATCAATGTCCGAACCCAGGCGCCGCGAACTCGATTCAGCAGGGCAGCCGCGGCAAAGCCGGCCAACAGGGTCATCGCAGCGAGGAAGGGAAGAAGGTTCCATGGCGTCTTATGCGGAATTAACGCGTAAAGCAGTGTCAAAACCACGGTATAGACGGCCAGGAAACGCACGAAGTGTGGGTTTCCGGCCGCGGGATCGGGCCGCCGGATTGCGAGAGCGATGCCGATAAGAGCGAGGATCAGGATAGTTGTCTCGGTCCAGTGCGGCCCCCTCCCCTCATGCTGATGAAATAACGGTTTCAGATAGAAGTACCAGGGATGGATGTGCAGGCTGTTGCCCAGACCCCGGGAAAGATAGATCTCGAAACTTTTGACAACGTCGACGAGGCCAGACGGGTGAGTCAGGAATGAGGTAAAAAGAAGCGAGGCAATCCCGAACCCGGCCAGGAGCGCCCACCCTAAGTGGCGCCACTTTATCCTGGAAAGCAATTCCCGGGCGGCGGACCGATCAGACAGCCCCACAACCAGGAGTGCCACCGCTGCCGCTGTGTAGGCGAGGACACTGGTCTCCTTAGTAGCGAACATCAGGCCGATAAATGCCCCAGTTAAGACAGCCCTTCCCGTAGATGGTCTGACCAGGTAACGCCAGCCTGAGACTATTGCCGCCAACATAAAAAAGACGAGCAGCATTTCCTGGATGTAGAAGCGGCTATAGAAAACCATGGCTGGTGAGACGGCGATAAAAAGGGCCGCCAATGCCAGGGCGCCGAAACTCAAAGCGCCGCGCAGTCCGAGAAGCAAAGGGATCATCGCGACGCCGAAAAGGGCTGGGAGCATTCGGAAGACAACTTCGTTGGTGGCTGAAAAATCTCGACCGGCGGCCAGCCGGACAAGCGGGAGAGACAAGTAATAGAGGCTGGGGCCGTGGTGGTCCTCCGGGTCGTACCGATAGACCCCAGTCTCGAGAAGAATTCCGGTTCGGACGGCCTGGTTCGCTTCGTCATGGTGCATGGGACGCCGATCCAGATCCCATACCCGAAGGAAAAGCGCCAGTAGGCCAATCAGCACAAAAGCCACGGATTTTGGGCCGGAAAGTGCTGATGGCCGCTGAGAGGTTTGTGTCATCAGGCGGCTGTCCGCGGATGGAAAATACCGGTTCACCGATGTCGCATCTCGGAGTCGAGATTCCGGATGACTTTTGTCAGGAACGGGCATCCGGAATCCGCCTCTGAGTGTCAAACTGCATGGTCAATCCGAACCGGCTGTTCAATCTGTCGTTTCCAAACCGTGGATCTCGCTCGCCCCGGTAATCTGCAATCTGCAATCGCTTTACCCGACCTTGCCGTATACTTCGACCTCGGTCATGTGGTTCATCTCGTTCGCTGTATTGCCGTTGCTATAGAGGCGGACATAGCGGCCTTTGGTGCCCTTGGCGTCGAAGATCCTGCCTTCGAAAGTCTCGATGTACTCGAGGTCCTTTCCAACACCGAGCCCAGAGGAATTGTCGTGGTCGTTGTTGAAGATGGTTTTTACCCCGGTTGTGAAGTCGGGATCGTCGGATATCTGGATTATGACATCGCGGTAGACGCGAGCCTCATTATGAAAATGCCAGACCACCACCGCGTAGATGGTCGAAGGCTTCTCTAGATCGATCTGAACCCATTGAGTGCCTGGCCCGAATTCGACGTAGCTGCCTTCCACTCCCTCCTTGTCTCCGTCGGTGACCTGCTCGGCTTCGCCGATGACGGGCTCATTGTCACTGGCGGTTACGGGCTTATTCAAAGCCAGATTCTTGGTTCCCGCGGGCACCATGAACGCCGGCCTGGGGCCGACTCTGGGCGGTTCGAGATTGGGAGTCTTTAGATTCTTGGGTGTGCCTATAAATCTCGGCTTTGGGAGTTCCAGTTCAAGTTTGACTTGCCCCGTTTGCGCATAAACCAGGACGGACAGAGCTACCGTCGCTAAACTAAACCAAAGATAACGTAATGTCCGATTCATCATAGCCAATATCATCCCTTCTCTTTAGCTTCAGAATCAACACCCATGGACGTCAAAATCGCCCGCTTCTGATCTTCAATAGTGGAGATTCATATTTCAGGAATCAGTTGCGGAGATCGTGGCAGCAAGTTGTTGAAAGTACGGCGTGGCGATGGCTTCCTCAGCGAAGGCGCCTATGATTCCCTGCCTCGGCAGGATGACCAGGCCGCCGACTCCGGGCATTGATTCGCACAGGTGAAACACTTCGCTGGTTGACATCACCATGAAGGCTGTCGAGAGTGCGTCGGCGACTGCGCCGGACGGAGCAATCGCCCAGGCGGCAAGGTGGGAGCGTGCGGGATACCCCGTGCGGGGATCAAGGACATGTTCGCCTCTGACTCTCGTACTTGATCCGCTGAGGGCTTGATTCTCGAGAACCACCGCTCCAAAGCCCACGGCTTCGCGCCACTCGCCTCCCGTCCCCAGCAGCCAACCCTTCCTCTCAAGACCGGGCGCGCTGGTGCGAGGCGCTCCGATGGAGACTGCCGTGCTTGTCCCGGCATGCAGCAAGGCCCGTTCGATTCCCCAGTCCTGGAGAATTTCTGCTCCCTTGTCCAAGGCATATCCTTTCCCTATTCCCCCAAGGTCCAGCCCGACAGAAACATCTGGGCTGCTTCCCTGGCTTGGCGCCAGAGTAACAGTTACGCGGGAGCGGTCCAGCTGTATACGCTTCATGCCGACTTGCGCCAAGGCCTTGGAACGTTGTTCGTCCGTTACTTCAGGTGTCTGTCTCTTCTCTCCCCGGAGCAGCTTCATCAGTGACCCGACCGTCGGATCGAAGGCGCCTCCCGTTTTTTCATACATTTCTTGGGCAATAGAGAGGCACTCGAACAGATCGGGCGTCACTATGACTGATTCGCCGGGCTTGAGTCGATTGACCTGGGAAAGGTCGCTGCTCGGCCGGAAACGAGTCAGGAGCGTTTCAAGACGGTCGACCTCCGCGAAGACCTCTTGCGCCGCCTGTCGCGCATAAGTCTCATCGTCGTCATCGATTATCACTTCAAAGTAGGTTGCCATCGCCTGATGAGAAAAGCGAAGCAACCGTTGCTTGTCACTCATGGTTGAAATAGCTTTTTTCTACAGGCGCAACGCGACAAACTCACGGGCTCTTCTTTCGTTGACTAGTTCTCCAAAGCTTGCAGTGCTTCCTGAGCCTGTTGCCGTAAGTCTGGGTTATCTGTTGACTGAATCAACTTTTTGAATGCCTCACGGGCGTGTTCCGGATCGCTCGACGCCAGGGATCGCGCGATACGCAGATAGGCAGTTTGAGCCTCTCCGTGGACAGTGGCGTCGCGCAGGTAAGGCCCTACCGCATCGA
Organism: Acidobacteriota bacterium; assembly: GCA_035593865.1. Taxonomy (GTDB): domain Bacteria; phylum Acidobacteriota; class UBA6911; order RPQK01; family RPQK01; genus RPQK01. The sequence goes on along the minus strand of DAOTAI010000032.1, from coordinate 4,415 downwards.
GTGCACCCGCTGAGGGAACGTTGCCCAGGGCGCCTAAAACGAGCCTTTTTTCTTCCGCTCGCTCTGCGAGGCGGAGAGCCTCTCTGAACATCATGATTCGTTGTTCGTCCGAAAGTTCCGGAGAGCTTCGAGCCAGGCGCACGTATCCGCGCAGACCCAGGATCCGATGGGTCGGATTCTTGCCGCTTTTGCTCAGTTTCAGAAGATCTGCGGCGGTTGAATAGTCTCCCCAGTCGGAGAGAATCCGGATGGCGGTGTCTTGGATTGCCGGGTCGTCCCCGGAAACAGCGGTACGTATGATTTCAAAGGCTTTTGGCCCGCCCACGCGACCCATGGCCCTCAGCAACGAAAGCTTCTGTTGCGGAGTCGCTCCCTCCAGGGCGTCCGCCAGCGTCTGGACGGCTTGGTCTTTCGGCAGCGGAGCAGCGACTGCCTGCACCGCCTGTTCCGCAGCCTGTTGCTCTCGCGCCTGTTCGAGCTTCAGCAGTTCGGAAACGAGGAGGGGAAGACTCGAGGCATTTGCGGTCAATCCCAAGGTGCGCCAGCTTTCCAGTCGGACGTTGAGATCGGGGTCGCGGAGGGCCTCAAAAGCCAGATCTGCGGTTCGAGGAAAACGCCTGGCCGCCAGGGTCCTGAGCGCCAAGGCGCGCTGTGATGCGTCGCGATCCCCCAGGTATTGAGCGATTTTGTCGTTGACGGTTGGGCCGCGCAGAAGACGCAAGCTTTCAGCAGCGGTCTGTCCGACAGGGCCCGATTCCTTGGCTGCCCTGAACAGTGTGTCAACACAGGTCTGATCGCCGACCGGGCCCAGCGCTTCGAGCGCCGCCAGTCGCACCGCGGGATCAAGAGAATCCGCTTGCTTTTGCAACTCGGGAAGCGCGATTGGGTCCGCGCGCCGCGCTAAAGCAGTGATCAAGAAAACCCGGGTATCAGTGGGGACAGTGGCAACTGCCTTTACCAGTTCCTGCGTCACCTGTGTGCCTGGGATCTCGTTTACAAGCCGGGCGGCGGCGCGTCTTACCTCAAGCTCATCGCTTTTCAAAGCGTCCAGAAGTTGTGGTAGCGCCGCTTCCCGGTCGAGCACAACGATGCCCCGAAGCGCTCCTGCCCTGGCAATCGGCCCGTTAGCCCGATGTGCTAAGACCTCCTGGAAGATTTCCCGCGCTTTGGCGGTGCGACCCTCTCCAGCCAGGGATTCGGCGCATTGCAAATACGCGTCGGCTTTGGTTGACTGCAATCTTTCGGGAACAACGGCTTGTCGAATGACATCTGCTGCCTGATCGCTGCCGATTCGTCCCAGCGCCGTCAGTGCTGCTTCAACAATGAGAGTGTCGGGACTGTTCAACAGGCCGGCCAGGAGAGGAACCGAGTCGCGGTCGCGTCGATCACCCAGTGAATTCACGAAATTGACACGATCACGACCCTTCGCCGCCGTGAGGGCGTTCCGAAAGGCCTCGTCCACACCGGGGCAGGGAAGACTCTGCAGAGCACTTCGAGCCGCTTCCCGCAAGTTCTCATCCGCCAGTAGCGGCACCATAGCCGAGACGCTCCCGCACGAGCCGAGGTTCGCCAGAAGCCGGCACATTGATTCCTTGGCTGGAATCGTGGCCTCCGGGGACTTCAAAGCGGCTATCAGCTTTTGCTCGATTTGTAAACGCTGTGCTTCATTGGCCTGTCGGATTTGATTTTCGATCGTCCAGAAAGCTTCTCGGCTCTGGCCGTAATCGAAGCTGCGGATCTTTTCGTAAGGGTCACCGTCCGCCCAGACAAAGCCGGCCACTAGACAACAGTGCAATAAGACGCTTGTGAATCGTGCCGCCAAGGTAACCTCCATTGATTGGCGATCAAAAACTGGTGAATCGACAACGGTCAATTTCCTATAGGTGCCAGGGGCTTCGCATCGCCCGAGAGAGCAAGCCCTGGGCGGTCGGATCGCCAATGACTTTGCCTTGATCGGGGTCCCACTTCAGTTTGCGCCCGAGTAGCATCGACATGTTCAGGAGGTGACATATGACGGCGGTGTGATACCCCACCTCTACAGGCGCAAAAGGCTTCTTTCGAGTTAGGACCGCGTCAAGGAAATCGCGATGATGTCCCGGGCTCCGACCCAGTTGGATTTCGTCAGGGCCAACCGTTTCTCTCAACAAAGATTGCGGTTCGGCCTCGAGCTCTCCACCGTGGATGTGAATGAAAATCCAACCATCTGTTCCCTCGAATTTGATTCCGCGTGGCGTCTCGGTGGTTCCAACCATACGGACACCGTTCGCATATTTGCACTCGAACTTATAGTTGAAGAACGCGTTGAAAAGATCCCCTCGGGGCGCCTCCCCCCGCGCGTCAAATTCAATCGGTGTGGTTCCGTCAGTGCCGTTCCCTAGCTGAGCCAGGTCGATGACATGAGCGCCCCTGTCCGTCATCTCTCCACCGCCGTAGTCCAGGATAAACCGCCAGCTGAAGTGGCACCGCTTGGGTGTGTAAGGAACCCAGGGTGTGTGCCCTAGCCACATGTCGTAATTAAGGACCGCCGGAACGGGTTCGGGAGGATGCGGCCCGACATCTTTAATGACTTCGAGGTGATGGGGTTCGTTGCAGGGAAGGTTGATCCAGATGGTATGGAGCTTGCCTATTCTTCCGTTGCGCACTAACTCACAGGCGTAACGGGCGTTTGGTCGTGACCGTTCATGGCTGCCGGTTTGCAGCACTCGACCGTAGCGCTGCACGGTTTCGTACAGGACCCGGCCTTCGGCGATAGTGTTGGTCAACGGCTTTTCGCAGTAGATATCCTTGCCGGCCTTGGCGGCGGCTATAGAAATGAGCCCATGCCAGTGGTCAGGAGTGTTGACAGCCACCGCATCGATATCATCACGGGCGATCAGCTCACGGAAATCAACGTAGGCCTTGCAGTCCTGATTTCCATACCGCTCATTTACTAGCAGGCGAGCCTTTTCAAGGTGGTCCCGGTCGACATCGCACACGGCCACGACCTGTACGTCAGGTTCGGACATGAAGGCTTTGGTGTTAAACGTTCCTCGCCCTCCGGTACCGATACATCCCATGACGATGCGGTTGCTGGGCGCCGTGCTTCCATTCAAGCCCAGGGCTGTGCCCGAGATGATAGTGGGAAAAGCTGAAGCGGCCGACATTGCGGAAACCGCTTTAATGAATTCTCTTCTGCGCATGCTTTTCATAGTGGCCCTCTTTGTCAGTCCTACTTACCCCAAATCTTAGCGCGGGTTTTCCTGGATAACCACAGGTTTGAATTTCATCCGCGTTATCCGTGTAATCCGTGCTATCCGTGGGTACTGAGAGCGCATTCCAGCTTAGACCGGTCCTGGAGCGGCGTCCTCTTGCAGATGTAAGGTGAGGTCACAACGAATAGAAGAAGAGACACAACCTCCGAGTCGCCGAAGTTATATTCGAACAAACCCGCCGCCAGAAATGCCGCCAGCGCTGCCAGGGCGCCAAGCGCCGTGGCGAAAAGCAAACGATCCTGGCTGATTCTGGCGGTCCTGAGGAATGACGCCTGGTCCCAGGCAAGCTTCACCCAGATTCCCAGCCACGTCACCAGTCCAAGGATCCCCATTTCCGCCGCGATTTGAATCAGATTGTTATGTAGATGCTGGTAGGCCCAATCGGGAAATTCGTGGCTGTTACGGTAGCGTTCAAACGTCCGCGGGACCATCCGAGGGCCGATGCCCGTGTACGGATGCGATTTAATAATATTTATACCCGTTGTCCAAAGCTCCGCTCTGACGCGGTTGGTCGTGTCCTGAGGATCAAAACTGGACATGAGCCTTTCGTGAAACCGCGCGGGCAAGAACAGCCAGATCAGCACGATTAACGGAACTGTGGCGGCGATCGCGAGCCTGTAGTTCCGGACAGTGGCAACCAGCATCATGCCGAGCATGAGTCCGACCCAGGCGCTGCGTGTCATGCTCAGTACCAAGGCCAACACCGTCAATGGCAGCACGGCTGCCCAAAACCAATGGAGGCCGAACCGGGCCTGCGCCTCCTCGCCGGCTTTGGTGCCGCGGAAATAGAAGCTGCAAAGCCAGGCGGCGAGGACAACCGATACGATCATCATTTGTCCTGCAAACGTCATCCAGTGGCTCATCAACCCGGTCGTCCGATCAAGCAGCTCAACCTTGTTCAAAATGAAGTATTGAACGATCCCGACTATGGCGCTCAGGCCAGCGATCGCAAAGACGACCTTGATCGTGAGTCGAACCCAGCGGCGATCGAACCAGGTGAAAACGAGCACAATCGCGAAGAGATGGACGAATTTGCGGATGTACCGGATGCTTTCCAGCGGGGCTTCCGAGAGAACGATCGACAGAAGGGCCGCTAAAACGAAGACGATAACGACCGGGAAGTATCCTGGCCATTCCAGCTGCAGTCGCCGGCTTGAAAAGCTC
>DAOTAI010000508.1:0-3492 GCA_035593865.1 Acidobacteriota bacterium | reverse complement strand
GTAGCCGAATCCCGGAGTCCTGTCAGCGCCCGCACCAGTTCGGCTTTTAAGGCAGAAAGCTCACCGCCCGGGTTCACGATGCCCCGGGCTTCCCTCCCCTTCCGGTTAATGAAAATTCCTGCCAGGCCCATCGAGTAAGCCCGGGTTCTTTCCCAGTCGACATCCTTGAACCATTCCCGCCCGGTGGTCCGCCTATCTTTCAGCACCAGATAGCCGTGCTGAAATAGCCAAGTGTTTAAATTCACGCCCCGTTTAAAGGGCGAAAACCCGTGATCGGACATGACGAGCAGGACATCGTCCTTGCCCAGTCGTTCCAGGGTCTTTCCGATCAGGGCGTCCATCCGGCAGTAGAGTTCCTCGATCACCCGCTGATGCGACTTGGACATAAAGAACATGTGCTGAATTCTATCAGTGACGTCGAAGACGCAGACGCACAACCCCTGGCGCGTTCTGTCGAGGGCGTTGAAAAACTGCTTTTCTCGTTCTTCATGATACAGCCAGGCTTGCTCCAGAAAGCCCTTCTCGTCGAGAAATCCCTCGTTGAACGCCGACGTGTCTTCGGCCAATCCCAGGGTTGCAAAGGGACCAAGCAGTTTTGACAGATAAACCGAGTAGATGAAAGGATGCGAAACCGGCAAGGCCGGTTTAGCCGGATCAATCTGAATTGGGGTCACGTAGAGCTCAAGGTGGGGGTCGATGCTTTTGACGTAGAAACGGCAGATGCCGCGAACCCGGAAGCCAAGGCCGATATTAAAAGAAAGATTCACCCAGGGAGAATACACTTCGGACTCCAGCTCCAGACGCTGGCCGGATACTTCGATAGAGATCCTCCTGGAATCCCGGATGGTAATGGTCAGCGGGATTCGCAACGGCTTGCGGTTCCGGCGGAGCGGGTTGTTCGGACCGTAAAGGTAGGTTCGAATCACTCCGTCCTTGATCCTCACCAGGTGTTTCATGCCGGCGCCAGCTTCACGGCTGTCGTCTGGATCAGAGGTATAGAAAGTAAAGCTTCCCTGTGAGCCCTTCAGATCCGGAACGCACATACCAGCCAGCAAAAGCCCGTTGAACTTTTCGACCGGGAAGGTGATGGGCACCCGGATGATATGGGAGAATACTCCTCGATCGCCCAGTACACTCCAGAAGGTCCGACTCCTGCGGTACCCGGTAATCCTCGCCTTTCCCAAGGGTACAGTCCAAGGGCCGATCTGTAAGGTTCGACGCGGCGGCATGACTTGCGCGGACGAGAGCGTCGGCAGGTAGGTGTCAGGATCACGCGTAATAAAGTCAAAAATATTATGGTGGGACGCATCCACCCCGGTCATAAAAGAAGACCAGGCGACCGGAGAGATCGCGGGGTAACTGGTGGCCAAGGGTGCAAAACCTCCCTGGTCTTTCAGCTTCTTAAAATGAGGGAGTTTTCCCTCCTCCATGAACCTCTCGGCCAACTGGGGATCCAGGCCGTCCAGCCCGATTATCACGACTCTGTTGGCTCCACCCGTCGGCCGCCGCCCCCTTACAAACGCGCGAATAAGCGCGCGAATCGGCGAAGACAGAAGATAGAAGACTCCCACGAAAAAGGCCGCCAGGAGTGTGAAAAACGACGAGATGAAGGCGAAGCCGGCGCCTGGTCCCACATAGGCATGCGCGGGGAGGGGATGCACAAGCAGGAGTACCGCAAAACACAGCAAAAGGACAACAAAACCAACCTGCGAACGGCCGGGATGCTGGCGCAGATCAGGCGCAGGATACGGCGCCGTCCCCCGCAATGTCCGGTTCTCCTTCATGGCCGCTCCTTTCGAACCGGCATGCCCAGCGCCTCGGCAGCCCGGGCAGTCTCCGCGCTGTGCAGGCGATTGTACGTTTCCAATGCCGCCTGCGACCTGGCGTCGTCGCCGGCGCGCTTGTAGGCCACCGAAAGCTGATAGTAGGCTTTCGGATACCCCGGCTCCTCGGCAATGGCCTTTTCAAAGCTGCGGATCGCGTCATCGTTTTGACCCAGCCGGGCTTGAAGCAGCCCCATAACCACATGGCTTTCGAACCAGTCAGGGTTCAATTGAAGCGATTTCGCCAGCCAGTTCCGGCATTGTTCGTTTTCACCCTCCAGGTAACTCAAATAGGCGAGCTTGGTCATGGTCTTGTAGGAGCCCGGGTCTCTTTTCAGTTCGGCAGCGAAATAAGCCCCTGCCTGCGGCACCTGTTTCAGTTCAATTAGAGTGGCGCCGAGATAATAATTCACCTCCGGCATTTCAGGGGCCTGCTTGAGCAGCAGTTGGAGCCGCTGCCTGGCCTTCTGAAAATTGGCAGTTCCGTAATAGCAAAGAGCTGCGCGGAAGGCGTAGGTTTTGTCGTCCGGGAAATGCTTCAAATAGGCTTCGTACGACTCGGCCGCCCGCCGAAACTCCTGCAGCTGAAACAAGGCATCGGCCAACATCACGGTCTGACGACTGGCAGGAGGCGGAAAGCCGTTTTGCCCGGCCCTCTGGAACAAGTCAAGGGCCTGGGTCCTATGCCCGGAATTGGCAGCGATCAGCCCCCCGATGAACTGAACCTCTCCCTGGAGCCTCCTGGATTGTTCGGTCAGTTCCTTTTCGGCCGTACCCAACTGCCCCCTTTGGACCAGGGTGTAGATCACGTTGAAAGCAAAACGCGGGTCCTCTTCAAGTCGCGGTTTCAGCGATGCAAGGAGCGACGAGACTTTTTCAGTCTTGCCCGAGAGCAGGTAGGAGTTCAGCAACTTGAGTGGAAGCTCCGTGTCCGCCGGGAATTGGGGGAGAACAGTCTCGAGGAGCACCTGGGCTTCGGGGCTCTGGTTGTTTTTCTCATAGAGGAACAGACCGAGATACAGGCTGATATCGGGGTGGGCGGGCGCCGACTTGCTGGCTTGTCGCATTCGCTCAATGGCGAGATCCAGGTTCCCGGCTTTAAAAGCGTCGACAGCGGAATTAAACAGCCTGGCTGCTTCAGGCGTGACTGCCGGAGCTTTCTGGGCGGCAACTGGGGAGAGAAAAAGCAGGGTAAGAGAAACAATCCGGACTAAACGTCCCGCCAATGCAGGAATCCTGCCTGCGCCCCGGTACTCGCTGAGCTGGCTGTTGCAGTCCCGGCTTATCAACTTATTCCCCTTCCACCACCTTCAGTAGCTGCCCCGCACGCACATCGGTCAATCGCTGTACGACGCCGCTCGGCCATTTAATCTCCAGCTCGCGTATGCGCTGCTCGCGCCCCAGTCCAAGATGAATCCGCTTGTCGCTTGCCGAATATATCCCGTTGGCCGTCGTAACATGCTCGTACAGGGAACGGCCTGAGGGCAACACCACCTTGATCCTGGCCCCGATCCCATCCCGGTTGCTCTTGCGACCCTCCAGCCGTAAGAGCAGCCAATTGTTGTCCAGGGTGCTCTTCACTTTAAAAAACAGAGGCGAGTCATTGAGCCGGCAGACAGCCGCTTCAAGCTTGCCATCGTTGTCGAAGTCACCCACGGCCAGGCCCCGG
>DAOTAI010000507.1:0-3505 GCA_035593865.1 Acidobacteriota bacterium | reverse complement strand
CGAGAACGACCATTGGCAGGTTGTCGTTCCGTTTTGGGCGCTCTGGCCGTATGAAACATTGGTCTTGCCACGGCGCCAAGTACTACGCCTGCCTGACCTGACGCCGCCAGAACGACGAAGTCTCGCGGAGATTCTGAAGCGGCTCCTGGTACGCTACGATAACTTGTTTCAGACCTCGTTTCCGTACTCGATGGGGTGGCACGGCGCCCCAACCGGTGAAGGGGAGTATGGCCACTGGCAGCTCCATGCACACTTTTACCCCCCGCTTTTGCGTTCCGCCACCGTCAAGAAATTCATGGTGGGCTATGAGATGCTCGGTGAGCCGCAGCGCGACCTGACCCCGGAGCAGGCGGCGGCCCGGCTTCGAGATCTGTCCGAGGTGCATTACCGACAGGACGCCGGCTGAGGACTTTATCCGCGTAATCCGTGTTATCCGTCCTATCCGTGGGTGTGCATCCCCGCGGATAGGACGGATAACACGGATTACGCGGATAGCAAGGGCTGCCTCCCTCGCCAATGCGTCGGATCGAATTTTCCCTGAAGAAATAGGACAATAGTCCTAAGCACCCTCCGTGGTTCTCCAATATTCTGGAGGTTTCTATGATGAGGATATGGCTTGCGACAACGGCGCTGCTCGTATGTCTGGCAGCTGCAGGTCGGCTGGCGGTACTCGCCCAGACCGATGTGACCGGACACTGGCAAGGGTCGATAAGTGCCCCCGGTGCCGAGCTCGGCATCATTGTCGAGTTGCAGAAGAGCCAGGGCGGACTGGCGGGGACCATCAGTATTCCCGATCAAGGAGTCAAACAAGCCGCTTTGGGCGATGTCAGGCTGCAGGGACGGGAAATCTTCTTTGAAATGCCGGGTGTCGCAGGAACACCGACCTTCAAAGGAACGATTTCCCCTGACGGAAGCTCGATTGAAGGGAGTATGACTCAAGCCAATGTGCCATTGCCCTTCAAGCTTCGGCGTCTCTCAGAGGCGGAGGTGGCGGAAGCTGCGAAAAAGGCTGCCCAGGAGGCGGCAAGGAAGCCCGAAAGCGTCTGGCAGGGCACTCTTCAAGCCGATTCCACATCCTTGCGTCTGGTGGTAAAGGTCATCAGGAATGAGGACGGGCGCCTGATTGGCCGGATGGACAGCCTTGATCAAGGCGCAACAGACCTGCCAATCCCCACGATAACCCTTACCGACACGATCATGGCTTTTGAAATGCCTGCCATCAACGGCGCCTTTCAGGGGAAGCTAAACAAACAGAAGACCGAGGCGAAGGGCGAATGGTCCCAGATGGGAACCACTTTGCCTTTAACACTTCGGAAGGTCGAAGAATCGAGAAAGTGACCATCGAAACACCGGCATGAAACGAGGCCACGCGAAAGCGAACTCGTGCGCCCCCTCATGCTGGGGGCTCAAGCGACGACTTTCTGCAAAACGCGAGCCGGCAGCATGACGACCGCCCAGATGAAGCTTAGGACGCCCGCGACCACGACCCCCAGCAATCGAAACGGCAAGAGCAGCAGCCACACCAGCGGGTAAACGAGCAGCGCCAGGATCGCCAGCGGCCAGCACAGCACCAGTAAAATCAGCCAGAGTAGAAATTTGAGCACGAATGATCACCTCCTCGTTCAGACTGACTTTCAATCCGAAATACGATCATCGGCGCCTTTCGGTTCAATAAATCAAACAATTACGCAAAAGACGGTGGTTCCCGACAGGCTAGAATGATATCCTCTCGACCATCATGAGCGGCCACTCAAAAACAGTCCTGATGATCATTGTCTGCTGCAACAACAAAAAGAGCGGTGGCGTTCCTTCTTTCGATTCCAGTCAGGCGATCTTGCCGCTGCTTTCCCCGGCGCTCGCGGCTGATTTTATCAAGGCGCGCAGCCGGGTGCTTGACTGGATACTAAAAGGTGGAATGACCGGCACCGGAGAAATGATGCGGGATCTCCCGCGCAATCAGCAGCTGGTTGACGGACCGGATTTTGGCGGCAATGCGACAGACGCCAGGTATTTGCCGGCAGCGGAAAGGTACCAGGGAGCCTTTTATTCGGAACTTGGTCCTGACGGTCCTACGCTTCTGTGTCACGGGGCTGCCCGGGTGCTGATCCTGTCAGGGCTTTACGGACTGTTGACACCTGGTGAGCCGATCCAGGACCACGTTTGCCATTTCAACGATCATCCTGGCGTGAGAGAAACCTGGACGCGGAAGGATCTCCTGACCCGCACCGTCCTGGAGTTCGTCAGAAAAGCCGGAATACGCAAAGTGCTTGATTTCACCGCTCTTCACAGCTACCGCTATCTGCTCGACTGGAAGCGGATCAGCCAGGAGACTCCCGACGGGGTTCTTCATCTGTTTGCAGAAGACACCACAGGCGTGGAGCTTCTCGTACCGCTCGGTTGGTTGGCTGGCTGTCTGCTGAGAGACAAACCGGAGCACCTTGAAGCCTTAACGGCCGGGCAATTTCTGGAAACGCCGACTGATCGCGTTTACCTTCATTCGAGCGGTTCAGTCCCTTCTGACATTCGCTCTTCTTTACGAGAAGAGCTGAACCTGTTTGAGTCCTGTGATGAAGTCGCGCGGATGGGACGATCGATTGATGCCCTTCTCGATCAACTGGATCCCGCCTCAGGGGATCAGGAGGCCGAGCTGCGCGTTGGCACGCTCGAAGGCAGGCAGATTATTCCGAGCGACATCGCTCATGCCATGATTGACATCGTCCGCTGGCGCAGGCACGTGCAGCATCATTTTTCGTTCACGGCGCAGCAGATTCCGCTCGATTGGTTGCGGAAGCAGTACGATGCGATCGAAGCCTGGTCGGAGCAGTAACCACGTCGGTCCGAAAGGCCGACAATTTGCGCCCGACTTTTGCATTGCTCCTACTGCGTGACCTCGATCGTCCACTCTGCCTGGCTGTTTGCGGTGACTTTGGTCAGATAGGCACCCGAAGAAGGCACCTCAAGTTTTTTTGTTTCATCAACGCTCGGGCCGGTTCCCATGGCGATCATGCCTTTGCTCTTTCCATTGTCGTCGTAGAGTTCGGCTATGAATCCGGCCATTTTCAGATCTGGACAAGTCACTTTGAAGGAAACCGAGCCGGCTTTCAGAGAGAACGGTCCGATTACCGTCATCCCCTTTCCGCTGTAAGTCTTGGGGAGAGGATCCGCCGCTCGTGATAGGGGGAGTTTCACGAACTCGATTTCATAGGGCTCGGTTGCGGTTACCTGGTAGCTCTGGTCTCCTGAGTTAAAGAAGCTGGTGAGGTCAGTGAACGCAGTCCATCCGTCAGCCCCGGGTAATTGGCTGCCGGGTACCAGGTTCATCTTACCGAGAGGAGACTCGGCTTCCAGCTTGAGTCCGTCACCCTTATAGCGATAGTTGATGAGGTATCCCCCCTGTTTAGCTGGGAACGTGACTTCGCCGCTTTTAGACCCCGAAATCTTGATCGTGTCACCCGAGATAACCAGTTGAGGAGGGGTGCCTGCTTGATCTGCTTGTACTGTGACG
>DAOTAI010000031.1:0-20575 GCA_035593865.1 Acidobacteriota bacterium | reverse complement strand
CATTTTACGCCACCGAGCCGGGCGATTTCGCCTCCACCCGACTCCGGGGACTGGTCTGTTCTTCCGGACCAAGCGAAAGAAGCCAACAAGCCTTATCGTCCCCCTTCTAGCCCCCGAAAAATGGTCAATTTGCCCGCCGAGCGTTCGGTTGTGAGAAATCCGGGTTAGCCGGGTAGTTGCCCAGCGGTCAGTTGTTGCTGCATGAACGATTTAAAGCCCGCCTGAAGGCGGGACTACGAACTGGAAAGTGGCCGGGATCGGAAGTCTGTAGTCCCGGCCACAATAAAAGACGAGGCACTCAACCGCCTTCTCTCACGATGCTTCGGGCGGGAGGTATTCCTTCCTGGCCGGAGGATTGTCGATTACGCGCCTTGACTGCGGGTCGAAGCACATAACGCGGCCTTCCCGATAGGAGTCCACGCCAAGCTTGATAGCCACCATCACTTGGTATCCGCGGAGGGCGTTGTAGACGGGGCTCTTGCGACTGCGCATGCAGTCGAGCCAGTCATCGACCAGGTCGGGGTGCTCGACGCCTTCGATTTTCACTTCTGTTTTGCCGTTGTTGGCTTCCTTGAATTTGTCCCGGAATTGTCTCTCGGCTCGCACCACCGCGATTTCACGGGGGCGTCGCCTTCCGGCGCCGCGCTGATCGCCCATATCATCCATGACGGGTGCCTCTTCCATCACCACTTGGAGCGTGGCCCAGTTGCCGTATACGGTCAAAGGCACCGATTCGGAGTTAGCCATGCAGGAGATCATATTGATGCAATACTCGTCCGGATACTCGACCATGGTCATGTACGTGTCCGGCACCTCGCGGTTCTTCTGTACGTAGATTCCGCCCGCCCCGGTGACGCGGGTCGGGAAGTCGAATTTGATCATCGTAGACATCGCGCCGAGCCGATGATAGAGCAGATCGGTAGCATTCCCACCGGAGTAATCCCAGTACTTTCTCCAGCGGAAGTATCGCTCTTTGCTGAAACGACGCTTTGGCGCCGGCCCCAGCCACATCTTCCAATCCAGGTTGCGCTCGCTCACTTCGGCGTCCGGCCAATGCTCGCTGCCGATACCCGGAATCGGGTAATCCCACATTCCCTCGGTGGTGTTCCGGTTGTAACTGATCAAGCCCCAGACTATCTTCCCCATCTTGCCGGAGCGAATATACTCGTTGACCTTCCAGTAGAGTCCATTGGAGGGCCCGGTCCCTCCTACCTGGATAATTCTCTGGGTTTTCTCCACCAGATCGACCAGCTTGGCCGCTTCATCGATGGTGTAGGTCATCGGTTTTTCAAGATACACATCTTTGCCCGCTTCCAAAGCATCCGCTGCGATCTGGTAATGCCAGTGATCAGGTACCGCAACGACTACTCCATCGATATCCGACCGCTGCAAGATCTCCCGGTAGTCCCGGTAAGTCTTCGGCGCCTTGGTCAGTTCCTGGGCATGTTTAAGTCGAGGCTCCCAGACGTCGCAGACCGCTGCGTATTCGATGTCCTTCTTGGCGTCCTTTCTGCGGTTGAAATCACGTCGTAGCAAATCCCGAAACTGCATGCCGTTGCCAATGAACGCAACGTTGATACGATCATTAGCCCCCAGAACTCGCCCTGTCATTTTCCCAGTTGACTGTGCCCGCCCGCTTGTGCCGATACCAAAGCTGACGGCCGAAGCCGAGGCAAGGGCCCCTGCGGCAGTCTGCCCCAGAAAATCTCTGCGGCTTGGTTTCCTCTCGTCCCCTCTCTTAGCTCGATCGTTTGTTTTGTTGGCCATGCGGATTCTCCTTTGTCCCTGGTGGGACTTTAGTACACGGGAAAAGGTTTTTCAATCGGATGCAAGGCCTTCACACCTTCTTCCTAAGTTTTCGGGCACCAAGGAATTCCGCAGCGCTCCCTGGAAAGCCTCGAGGGCATCTTCCACCTGGTGCCGAAAATCGGAGTGAATATGTTCATACCGGCGACTAGCATTCTGGACTACTTCCTGGATGTAGCCCTGCAAGTCGGTCATACCCTGTCCCGGCAGATCGCTCCATGAGCCCAGCCTTTGCTTGAAGAGCTCCAGTTCGCGGCTCAAATAGTCCCGGAACTCGTGAACGGCGATGTGCTGACTCGTGACCCTCTCGAGGTGGTAGCCCATGATAGCCAGACGCACTGCCTCGGCATACATGTGGGGATAATCCTTAAGGACTCGCACCAAGAACTTCAGATATGCCGGGCCTTGCTTCGAAAACAGCTGGCGTCTGATCGATTTGAACAGGGCACCCAACTCGGCCTTTCCAATTCGACGTCCAGGCAATGCTGTCGGGCGCAAATGAGCCAACATCGTCAGGCATCGTTCAAAGTACCTTTTCAGCCCTGGATCATAGAGGGAAGAAAGAACCCGCCGGTATCCGTCAAAAAGCATCTGCGGGTCCATTTCGGGAACGAAGTTCAGTTTAAAGCGAAAATTGTCGCCTTGGGACTCTTCCACCAGACGACCCTGTTTCTTCAGCCGGTCATAGAGGTCCGTGCCTTTGAGTGCGGTCAGAAGTCCGATCATCGCAAGAGGAATACCTGCCTCCTGGATGAAGTCTATCTGTGCATCAAAAACACCTTCTCCGTCGCCGTCCAACCCGACGATGAAGCCCCCGGCGACTTCCATACCCTTGTGCTGGATCTTACGGACCGCCTCCAGAAGAAAATTCCCATTTCCGTGACTTACGTTCTGCTTCTTGTTGGTTTTCAAGAGGGCAGCAGGATTGGGGCTTTCAATCCCCAGGAAGACCATGCTGAAACCGGCGTCCACCATAGCATCCATCAAAGAATCCATGCGGGCCAGATTCACGCTGGCTTCTGTGAAAAGCGAGAACGGATAACCGCGTTCCCGTTGCCAGCGTGAAACATCGGGAAGCAGCTCAAGCGCCGCCTTCTTGTTTCCGATAAAGTTGTCGTCTACCAGAAAAACCGAGCCTCGCCAGCCCAGCCGGTACAGGAGGTCGAGTTCACCGAGTACCTGCTGGTTGGTCTTGGTGCGCGCAACTCGCCCGAACAACTTCGTGATGTCGCAAAATTCGCAATCGAAAGGGCAACCCCGGGAAAACTGAAGCGACATCGACGAGTATTCTCGAAGATCGATCAGGTCATAACGGGGAAGCGGGGTACGGGTGACATCGGGCTTTTCCCTAGGGACACACATGCGAGGGGCACACCCGTTCTTCAGATCTCTGAGGAAGTCGTGAAAGACCTCTTCAACTTCACCCAGAACAAAATAATCCACTCCCTCGAGTTCGTCATAAAAGGTCGTCGGGTAAGGACCGCCGGCAACAATGGGAACACCCAGCCGGCGACACTGCTCGACCACCTCGCGAAGAGACTCTTGCTGGACCACCATACTCGACGTGAACACCGCATCCGCCCACTTGATGTCCTCGTCGGTCACGGGACGGATGTTCATGTCAACCACTCGAAGCGAATATTCGGCAGGGAACATCGCTGCAACGGTCAGGAGACCGAGCGGCGGCATCGAGGCTTTTTTGCCGAGAAATTCGAGTGCGTACTGCATGCCCCAGTACGAGGGAGGAAACTCAGGATAAACGAGAAGCGCGTTGGGCATAGGCTCTAGCAGTCCTTTCAGTGAGTACGAAGCCAGCAGTCGTAAAGTCAAAAAAAGATCGGAAGCGTCCAGTTTGGCAGGAAGGTTCCGCAACTTTAGCTTTCAGTCTACAGGAAAGAATCAGAAGAAAAAAAGGGAAAAGAGGGGATTTCTGATCCGTGGATAAGGGAGGGGGCAAACGTGCCGGCAGTGCGCAAACGGGTTTGCGCCTGCCTGTCATCCGCGCAATCCGCGCTATCCGTAATATCCGCGGGTCTGCATCGCGCGCGAATAGCACGGGTAGCGCGGATTAGGCGGATGACACGCGCTGCCTCAAACCGGGTCGCTCCTCGCTACACACGCGGGGTTTCTCCCTCGTCGACCGAATGAAGGATATATCCGCCGGAACGGTGGTCCCGCTCCAGCCTCAAAAGGCCCTGACGCTCCGCTTCCTCGAGTAGAGCGCTGAACGAACGGAATCCGTAATACGATTCGTTGAAGCCTGGTTTGCGCCGCTTGAGCGCCTGTTTCACCATCGAGCCCCATACCGGTTCGTCTCCGCGTTCGCCTTCCAACGCCTCGAAGGTCTCGACGGTTAACTCAAAAGCCTCCTGGCGCCTGTCCTCTTCGCTTTTCTTCTTAGGTACCGGCAGGTCCTTCGCCTCTGTCTTCGCGGGCTTGCCTGACCGGCGTTGCTTGCGCGCCTCTTCGAGAACAAGGTCATCGTAGAAAATGAACTCGTCGCAGGCGGCAGTCAAGAGATCAGAGGTCGATTTCTTTACCCCGACGCCAATCACTAACTTGTTGTTCTCCCGCAATTTCGCGACAAGCGGCGAAAAGTCCGAATCGCCGCTGATGATAACGAAAGTGTCGACGTGCTCTTTCGTATAACAGAGATCGAGGGCGTCCACCACCAGGCGGATGTCGGCCGAGTTCTTCCCCGATTGGCGCACATGTGGGATTTCGATGAGTTCGAAGGCAGCCTCATGCATGACCTTCTTGAATTCCTTGTAGCGCTCCCAGTCAGAATAGGCCTTCCTTACGACGATGTTCCCCTTGAGCAACAGCCTCTCAAGCACTCTCCGGATGTCGAACTCGGGGTACTTGGCTTCCCGGACTCCCAGCGCTATGTTTTCGTAGTCGCAGAAAAGCGCCATGTTCTTGATTTCAGGTTCACTGGCCATCAGATCTCCTTCCGAGACTGTTGTATCACATCAGGCTGCGCCGCACATCTGTCACTATTGCACCGGTCGCGGCAGCTAGTGTTAAATGCCTCTCATGAACGGGCGTCATTTCGCGTTTCTTCTACCGATTATCATCGGCTTGTTCTTGGTCTTTGCTTCAGCTCTATCCGACCCAAAGAGTTTCCCGGTGTTTGTAGGAACTTACACGAGAGGCGATAGTAAAGGCATTTATGCTTACCGCATGAGCGGGGCGACGGGATCCCTCACGCCTCTTGGTCTGGCCGCTGAGGTTTCAAATCCGTCGTTCCTGGCAATCGATCCCAGCAACCGGTTCCTGTACGCAGTCGGCGAAATCAACAACTTCGAAGGTAAACCAGGAGGCGCAGTCAGCGCTTTTGCCATCCAGAAAGACGGAAGACTGACGCTCCTGAATCAGGCGTCATCGGGCGGCGCAGGCCCCTGCCATCTCACGGTCGATGCGCAAGGCAAGCACGTGCTGGTTGCCAATTATGGCGGTGGGAACCTGAGTGTACTTGGCACCGAGAGCGACGGAAGGCTAGGCAATAGCACGGCCTTCGTCCAGCACCAAGGTTCCAGTGTTAACCCCAGACGCCAATCCCGACCGCATGCTCACGGCGTTTACCTGGACGCCGGGAACCGGTTTGCGGTCGTCGCCGACCTGGGACTGGACAAGCTGATGATCTACCGGTTTGACGCGTCGAAGGGAACTTTGCAGCCCAACGAGCCCGCTTTCGCCTCCGTCAGGCCCGGCGCCGGTCCGCGTCATTTTGCGTTCCACCCCAAGGGCAGATATGCCTACGTTATTAACGAGCTTGACTCGACGCTCACAACCTTCGAGTACGATCCTGATCGGGGCTCGTTCAAAGAGCTGGCGACGCTCAGCACTCTCCCGAGCGACTTTGACGGGACAAATTTCCCGGCCGAGGTGGCCGTCCATCCTTCGGGGAAATTCGTCTACGGCTCGAACCGGGGCGCTGATAACATCGTAATCTTCGCTGTCGACGAGCACTCGGGAGCGCTCAAAACCGTCGGCTGGCAGGCGACCGAAGGGAGCAACCCGCGAAATTTCGCTATTGATCCTTCGGGTCAATACCTGCTCGTAGCCAATCAGGACTCGCACAACATTGTTGTTTTTCGAATCGACCAGGAGACCGGAAAACTGTCTCCCGCCGGCCATGCGGTTGGCATCGATTCGCCCGTATGCATTGTTTTCGCGCCTTGAGAGCCGGACATGGACGCGACGAAGAGATCCGAGAGGGTCAGTGGCCGGGCATCCACATATCCCCAGGCTCGAGGCCACACTCCTCAATCATTTCCAGACAATACTCGAGACGTCCCAGATCACTGGGGCCTCCGTTGTTAGTCCCAAAGGTGAATTTCACGCCCGCCGCCTTGGCCTTCTTGATAAAGGACGCGCTCGGAATTCGCCGTCGGTCGTTGATCTCCAGCGCCACGCCGTTTCGTACAAGAGCGGAAATGACTCGTTCCATCCGCGCCGGAGTCCAAAGTTCCTCATATCTTGACGCGATCTCATCGGGAAGGTACGTCGGATTCACGTAGATATCGATCGGTTCGTTGTCCAGAATCTTCTCGATCCTGTCGACCAGCATCTGCATGAACTGGTCGGGATCTCCGACCTCTACCTCGTTCTCAATCCAGAGACGCATCCGCTTTCCCGAATCATTGGTCCACGTCATCGCGTCCGTGAATACATAGTCAAACTGTTCGATTGAAGGCTTCGAAAAGAGCTCGAGCCATTCGCGCCCCTCGGCCTGCATCGCCAGCCAGGCTTGCGGGACTCGTTCCTCCCGCGCCAGGAATTCCTTAAGAGCTTGTTCGTTTGGCAGCGTCATGTCCAAGCCACAGTTGACCGCAATCCCATAGGTAAAGCCGTACAAGCGCGACCGGGCAAGCGCTTGCTCAAGTGTCAGGCCCTCCTTCAAGTGGACATGAAGATCCATGAGCGGGAAGTTGCGAGCCCCGAGATCGATTAGCCGGCGTTCGAACGCCAGATCCGCAGGAGGCGTTCCGGGACTCGGCAAGGTGTCAGACAGACGCCGCACCCGCAGGTTGCGGTAGCGAACAATGCTTTTGGGGTCGTGGCACTGGAGAGCAAACGTTCCTGACGAGAGAACCCGGCCAGCCATGTCCCCAGGACGGTAGGGGTCTTCGGGTTCGGTGTAATCAACCGTCATCGCGCCATTGATCCAGATCCGGATGGTCTTTCCTTCGACCCGGATGCGATATTCGAACCATTCGTTGTCGCGAGCCGGGGCTTTCCAGCAGTTACGGATGGCATACAGGCTCCCAGTCATCTTGCGTTCGACATAAGTACTCCCCGGTTCCACGCGGTTCGAATTCAAGACTTGGGCCTCGTAGCCTTTCGAAGGCCATCCGGAATCCTGGTACTCGGTATGGAAGTAGATTCCCGAATTAGACCCGGGTGTAGTCTGAACTTCGGCCCTGAACTCGAAGTTCTTGAACCGGGCGCCGCCATTTCGGCCGACATAAAACAGATGTGAACGCGGCCCATCGCAGACGATGGCCTCGTCTTCGACCCGAAAAGAGCCTTGATTCTCGGAGGCCTTCCAGCCTTCAAGGTTCTTCCCATTGAAAAGCGGGATCCAACCGGCATCCGAATCAGCCGCGACAGCCAACGGCAGGATCGCCCACAAGAGCGCGCCAAGAACGATTCTCCTCATGAGCATCGATTATAAACGTATCCAGGTATTTCACTAACGGCATCCGCGCAATCCGCGTGATCCGTGCTATCCGCGGGAATGGAAACCCGCGGATAGCACGGGTCACGCGGATTACGCGGATGATATACCGACTGCTTACTCTAGGGGTGTCTCGCAGTCTTGACGATCTCGTACAAAACCACCCCATCGTTCTCAAAAAGGCGCTTCAGACAAGCTTTGGCGAAAGGGCCATCGGGGCGAGTCGCCATAGCCCGATCCTCCTGGTACTGGCCTACGATGAAGTGCGTTATCTTGTACTCGTCAATCACCCTACGAAGGTATTCGGGATTCTCGGACTTCAGAAGAGGAAAGAAGGGCGAATAATAGCAGCCAAATCCACCATTCTCGACCGCCAGGAAATTAGGGGCTGTCCACCAGAACACCACCTTCTTGGGCGAAACCGGGAGCTGGTTGAAGTATAAAACCGCCTCGTGGTTGCTTATAAACCGGGAAAGGTACGCGTCTTTTGTCTCGATCCCGGCCAGGTAAGCCAGCGGGAGTGTATCCATGACCGAGGTGGACCCGTAACGGGAATGAGTTCCAAGCCGTTCGAAAAACGGAGAATTGAGCACTGCCAGGCCAAAAAGCACAAAGACGGTCAGCGTCGGGAGCACACGGTGCGTACGGTTGAGCTTCTGCAGCCAGAAGAACAGCGCCGCTGCAAGAGCCGCGGCAAGGCTGGGCAGCACCGGCAGAAAGTAACGGGCATGCTGGGCTGCAGCAAGCCAGATGAGCGAATAGAGCCCGACGAAGAGAAGGATGATCTTCGATCCCGCAGACCAGTGCCTGTGGAAGAACAGCAGCGGAAGGAGCAGAAGGTAAAAAGGGCCGATGTTTCCGCGAAACCGCCCTGAATGATCGGTGACCATCTCCCAGAGAAACAGAGGCATTCTTGGCCACTCCTCTGAAAGATTCAGTCCGGCGTTCCTCATTTCGTACAACCCATGTTCAGATAAAGCGGCCGTCCAGTAAGGACTTTGAAAGAAGTCGTTGAGAAACGGGAAAACAGGATTTCCGGTCTGGACAAGGTTCACGATCGCCCATGGCAGAACACCGGCAACCCCGATCAAGGCGAACCAAAGCGTGTCCAGGACGATGCCTTTAAGGCCCTTTACGGTGAGCGCCCGGTAGACGAAAAGGGCTGCGGGAAGCGCCAGAAGAGCCCACAAGCCGTGATATTTCGTCCCCTGCGCGAAGGCCAGGAAACAGGCCCCAAGCCAGGCAAACCGGTAACTTCCGCCGGTAATCCAAAGGACCACGGCGAACAGGGCCAGCGAGATATAGAGTGTCAAGGCTAACTCGAGATGAGCGGTCCTCATCTCCCAAAGAAGAAGCGGCGAGGATACGAGTATACCGACCGCGATCCATCCAAAGGTTGGGCCGCACAGCCGCGCGGCCAGCGAATATCCGACGAGGAGGCAGAGAAGGCCCACAAGAAACTGGATCAGCTTGGCCACGGTCTCCCCTTTCAGCAGTGTTCCCAGCGCGTAGAGCATGGTCATGTGGCGCGGGAAGAAGCTCTGGGGAATGTCGGGAATTGCCTCGAGTCCATGCGCCCGCGCATACACTTTCGCAGTCAGCAGATGAACCAGTCGGGCATCAAACTCGATTTCAGGCGCTAACGCCGAGAGCAGATAAATGGTCAGCACAATTGCAGCGAAGCAGAAGATGCCCGCCACCGCCAGGGCGTGAACCGAGGGTTTCCAAGCAAGAAGTCTGTCGGCGAGCCGTTCTCGAACGCTGTTCAGTCCGCGTGCAGTTCTCGGTAAACCGGCGATCGTTACCGCGATCATCAAACCATAGGCGGCTTCGGTATAAAAAAGCCGCGAGGCGGCGAGAAGCAGTGCGGCAAAGGACCAGAATGAACCCCCCAGCCCGCAGGCAAAAAGAAACCTCTCATGCCGCGGCAGACGGGGCAATCGCAATCGGGCGAGAACCTCGGCGCCAGCGATCCAGGAGACAAGCCAGAACCAGAGGATCACGAGAAGATCCAGCAAAGTTGAGTCCCGGGCGGAAAAGCCTTGCCCGATCGATCGTATCACCCGCCAGTCAGCTTGGGGCAGATATTGCCAGAATGCGAATACAAACCAGGCAATTACCAGCAAAAAGAAAAGCACCGCCAGCAGTCTTCTTCGCATGGTCATAATTCGCCCGAAGACGCGGCGGTGCCGCAGGCAATCTGGTTCGTGACGCCTTTACGGCGTCATGCCATACCCTGGCCCCAGCAGGGCGCGACCTGGCCGCTCCGACGTAATCCTTCCCTGCTCCACTACGGTTTTCCCGTTGACAAGCACGTAGTGAACGCCGACCGAGTAGTGATTCGGGTCTTCGAAAGTGGCGACATCGCGAATCGTATCCGGATCAAAAATGGTGATATCGGCGGCCATTCCGGGACGGATGATGCCGCGATCCCGCAATCCGACTCGAGTCGCCGGCTGCGAAGTCATTTTCCGGATCGCCTCCTCCAGGCGCATGAGCTTTTCTTCACGCACATACTTCCCGAGAATGCGCGCAAACGTTCCCCACGCTCTGGGGTGCGACTTGGAGACAGACAGCGGCCCATCCTCCGCTCGGGCGGCCGAATCGGTGTCGATTGAGACAAAGGGATGTTTGAGGCAGGTACGAACGTCTTCTTCCTGCATGACGGAGATGACACAAGAAGTTCCGCCGCGGTCAGCAAGTACGAGATCCATCAGAGCGTCCCTGGGATCCTTGCCCATCTCACGCCCAATCTCGGTCAAGGTCTTGCCTTCGTATTTCCGGAGTTCGGGGCTCAGCACCGAGGAGACCATCACCCCATCTCCTCCCCCGGATCCATACCACTGGTTCTCCCACGCGGTCACGGTCGGATCTTCCATCTCCCGCTTGATCCGCTCTCGCACGTCAGGATCGCGCAGCCGCGGGATCATCTTTGCCACTCCCCCTTCCCGAACCCAGAGCGGTAGGCACGAGTGGAGGCTGTTCGAAGCCCGATCGTAGGGGTATTGGTTGGCGGTGATGTCAAGCCCGCGGGCACGCGCCTGTTCGATTCGACTCAAGACTTCTGGCATTCTGCCCCAGTTGGACTTGTACGCCACCTTAAGATGCCATATCTCGGCGGGCACACCGGCTTTCTCAGCGATTGTGAAGACCTCCTCGAGCGATTCAAAAATCTGATTGCCTTCGGAGCGCTGATGGGTCATGTAAAGCCCTCCGTAGCGGGCTGCAACGCTGGCCAATTCAATAAGCTCGTCAGTCGTGAAGTAGCGATCGGGCGGATATTGCAGTGAGGAACTGACCCCCAGCGCGCCTTCCTCCATGGAACGGGCAAGCAACTCCTTCATGCGCTTCAGTTCGTCGCGCGTGGGACGTCGGCTGTCTTTACCCATCACATACTCGCGCACCCCACCCACGCCAACGAACAAAGCCACGTTTATCGCCGGGTGAACACGCTTCTCGAGATGATCAAAGTATTCACCTAGAGTGCGCCAGCCGACGGTTACCTTATAGTGCTCCAGACTTGGCCGCAGATCTTCAACCATGCGGTCGTTGATGGGAGCGATAGTCGTACCCTCACCAGAGACTTCCGTGGTTACGCCTTGCATGATCTTGCTGGCCGCGCGGTTGTCAACCAACAGGTAGAATTCGGACTGGCCGAGCAGGTCGATAAACCCCGGCGCTACCACCAGGTTGGACGCGTCGATCCGTCTCGCAGCCTCCGCATTGCGGAGGTTTCCCACCGCCGCGATCCGGTCACCTCGAATCCCGATGTCTGCTCGGAACCAGGGAGCGCCCGTGCCGTCCACAACTCGGCCCCCGGAAATGAGTACGTCGAAGGTTTCGTTCTGCAACCGGCTGGACGGCGGAAACAGCAAAAGCAGCGCGGTTATCACGATGACAAAGACCGCCAGGCGAACAGCCAGTGATCGTAGAAGCCCTTTCATACCCGCGGATCGTAGCAGATTGTTGACGCGGATGTAATTACCGGGATCAACACACACCCGGAAATCCAAACGGCAGCGGCCAAGGGGAGGCCACCCTCGGCTTGCCGCCGCACGTCACGGAAGAACGTCCTCTTCTACGGTTTCCATGATGACCGCGTCGACGCCGATTGATTTCGTCCCCCGAGAAGGAATCTCTCGCCCGCGGCCGAATCTTCCCTCGGATACCCGGTAGGCGGCAATCCGGCCTTCCTGGTCAACCAGGAGGTCGTCGATCTGGCCCAAACGGTTGCCGCTCGTGCTGACAATGGACATGCCTTTGAGTCTGCTGACAGGGGTGATCCAGTTTTCCCTCTCCGGATGTTCGGCTCCGGTTTGCAACACACTTGAATCCTGGACGAGCAGAGCATCTTTTCCCCAAGTGGTTATGCTCCCGGCCGGGATGATCTTTCGTTCCCGATCCAGGATGCCGCCTTTTGACACTGCTACCCCTGACACCCGCATATGTTCACGGTCGATGAGTATATCGTCGACCTGTCCGAGCTTCTGACCTTCGGCCAACGACATGATGGCCCTGCCTTTGATCTCACTCAAGGGTCTGAGAGTAGACTCAGACTCTTCCGATGTATCTACCTCCGGACGGTAGCGATCGCTCATTGTAAAGCCTCCGTTTCGGTCGTCTAGGTCCTGTATCCAGTCTAGGATTGGGCGCCCAGCGAATCAATCGATCGAGCTGTCGCTACCCCAACGCCACATCCAGAGTCATCATAAGGGCGAAGCCAACGATCGTTCCAAGTGTCGCGGTATCGACGTTCCCTTCGCTATGAGATGCCGGGATCAGTTCTTCAACCACCACGAAAATCATCGCGCCGGCAGCAAAGGCGAGAGTGTATGGAAGGATGGCGGTTATACTCACCACCAGCGCCGCCCCCAGAACACCTGCAACAGGCTCTACAATGGCGGACAGCTGCGCGTACCACAAAGCTTTAAACGTGCTGACTCCTTCTCGCTTGAGAGGCAAAGCCACCGCGGCGCCTTCCGGGAAGTTCTGGAGCCCTATACCGATGGCCAAGGCAATCGCAGCGCCCACTTGACCTGCCACTTCACTGACATCCAGCCCGGCTGTGGCCCCAAAAGCAACACCGACAGCGAGCCCTTCCGGAAAGTTGTGAATGGTTATGGCCAGAATGAGCAGAGTGGTCCGCCGCCAACTCGTCTTAATGCCTTCAGCCTGATTCGGGTGATCAACCGCCGCAGTGTGCAAATGCGGGAGAATCCGATCGATGAGGCGCAGAAAGCCAGCGCCCGCCAGAAAGCCCACGACAGCCGGCAGGAACCGAAGCGAACCGTAGTCCTCGCTCATCTCTATGGCGGGCGCCAGGAGGCTCCAATAGCTGGCAGCAATCATTACCCCGGCTGCCATCCCCAAGGCTCCGTCCAGGATTTTTCGGTTTGCTCCTCCCACGAACAGCAGCACCACCGCCCCGGAGGCCGTTAACAGCCAGGTGCCGGTTGTCGCGATCAGAGCCTGCAGAACGGGATTGAGAGAATAGAACCATGTTCCCATGCCGGCTCTCTCTTCGTCGACTTATCGGGACCAGGGAGGAGCGATGCCGTTCATGCGCGCATAGGCGATAGACTGACCGACATGTTCGCTCGAGTGGTGCAAGAGCTGCAGCAGCACGTTCCGGTAGGTGCTCGGCCTGCCATAGAGCGTGGTCGTCTTCTGCATGTCAGACTCGTTCATCTGTTCCACGGTCTGCCGGACGAAGTCAAAAGTCTTCCGCAAAGCAGCTACCACCTGGTCCTTGTCCCGGAGGCCGCCTATCGTGGACGGGTCCAGATCGGGCGTAGGTTTTCGGTCGAGACTCCTGGACACATAATGAAGATCCGTTTCAGCCACGTGTGTGAAAACTTCCGCAACCGACATCACTCCCTCTCCGGGCCGCCAGGAGTACTTTTCGGCTGGCATCGCCTCCGCCAGTGACAACATCTTTCGACTGCTGGCGTTGAAATGGTTCAGAAACTCCGTCCGAAACCCGCTCTCTACGGAAGAAGCGGATTGCTGCGCCAACGGTTGTTGCATAAGACAGACAAATAGAATGGAAAGACAGCTGATTGCCTGACAAAGTGACGTTCTTTTCATGACGCGCTCTCCTCAAGAACAAACGAATGTGATACTTAACGTAGCACGTCGGGAGCAGTAAGCACAAAAGAAAGAAGGGGGAGTCTCGGTGCAATCGGATCTGCCCCGGTTCCGGAGTTCTTGCCAGTTCCCCGCCAAGAAGATTGGTATATTCTCTGGAGAGACCCGCGGGAGGAAACACTGTGGAAAGACTAATAGGCAAAACCAGGCTTGTCCTGAAAATTGGCGACATGACGAAAGAGGAGGTCGACGCAATTGTGAATGCCGCCAATTCGACTCTGCTTGGTGGAGGAGGCGTAGACGGCGCGATCCACCGGGCCGGCGGTCAGGCGATTCTGGAAGAATGCCGCAAGATAAGGGCCAGCCAGGGAGGCTGCCCGCCCGGTCAAGCGGTTGCAACCACCGCCGGGCGACTCAGTGCCCGGTACGTGATCCACACTGTGGGCCCAGTCTGGCGCGGCGGTAATCAGCAAGAGGATGAAACCCTCGAATCCTGTTATCGCAACAGCCTGGCTCTCGCCGACCAGCTCGAGTGCCGATCTGTGGCCTTCCCCAGTATCAGCACCGGGGCCTACGGTTTCCCCGTTACCCGTGCCGCCCAAATCGCCATCGAGACAATCAAGGAGCAGGTTCCGAAGCATCGTCTCGAAGAAGTTCGCATGGTCCTGTTTTCCCAGGTCGATTATGACACTTATAAGCAGGCGGCCGAACTATAATCGCACGCATGAGAAAAGCCCGTGTACTTGGAGTGAGTGTGCTGGTGCTTGTCGCCGTCGTCGGACCCGGATATGCGGGCGGCGCGGTGGCCGGCGAGCTGATTGTTTTCAATGACAACGGTGGATGGTGCTGGTTTCAAGATGAGCGAGTCATCGCGCGGGATAACTGGCTGCTGGTCGGATCAGTCGCCGATGCCTCCGGCACGGATGGCGCCACGCGCGACGGCAATGTCGAGCTTGTCGTGTACGACGTGGAACGAGGCGCCGGCTCGAGACATGTGCTTTCCCCCGGCCTTAAACCCGCCGACGATCACAACGCTCCCGCCCTGCTCTTTCTGCCGAATGGCGGAATCCTGGCCGTTTACTCGCAACATGGCGACGACCAATTGATGCGCTGGCGAATTGCCTCGACGGATGATCCTGCTAACTGGAGCGCCGAGCAGACTACCGACCTGGGCGCGTACGTCACCTATTCCAACCTTTTCCGCCTCGCCGGCGAATCCGGACGTCTGTACAACTTTTACCGGGGACGCGGCTGGGACCCGAACATTGCCATTTCCGAGGATGGCGGCCGTTCCTGGAGCTTTTTCGCCCAATTGCTCGAAAACCCAAATGACCCAAACAACCGGATTCGCCCTTACTTGAAATACGCGTCAGATAATCGGGAGACGATCCACTTTATCGCGAGTGAGTCACACCCCCAGCAATCAGTTTCCACCAGCATCTATCACGGGTTACTGCGCGGCGGAAACATCTGCCTGAGCGACGGAACTCCGATAAAGCAGATAAAAGCTGGTCCCGTCGATCCGGCGTCCCTGACCCTCGTTTTCCAGGGAGATCGAGATCACCGCGCCTGGCCGAGCGACCTTGAACTGGACGAGGCCGGCAACCCGGTTGCCGTCTATTCAGTCCACTTAACCGACCACGATCATCGATACCGATATGCCCGCTGGGACGGAACCCGATGGCACGATCACGAAATCGCTTTTGCCGGTGAGCGGCTCTACGAAGCTGAAAAACATTACACTGGCCTTGTGTGCATCGATCCCGACCGCACCAACGTCGTTTATCTTTCGACCAATGTCGATCCCAAGACGGGCGCTCCCCTTATCAGCCGAGCAGACGGTAAGCGCCACTACGAGATATTCCGGGGTGTCACCAGCGACCGAGGCGCATCCTGGCAATGGACGCCAATCACTCGGGATTCCACAGTCGACAACATCCGGCCGGTTGTCCCCAAATGGGATGGTAAAAGAACAGCAATTTTATGGTTGCGCGGCGTCTACACGACCTACACCGACTATGACCTTGATGTCGTAGGACTCATTCAGACCGGTCAGCCGGCGACTGTTCGGACAAACCGTTAAGTCTGGTTTATCTTGACAATAGGAGGAAACATGCCTGAACAGCGCGTCAGCGAATATCGCTTTTCATTTGGTCCCTGGAATGTCCATGAAGGCGCCGATCCTTTTGGACCACCCGTCCGAGCGCCCTTTTCTTTCGAGCAAAAGTTGAAGTTCTACCGGCCCCTGGGATTCGAGGGTATCCAGTTTCATGATGACGATGTTGTACCCGATCTGATGGAGAAGAGCCCCGATCAGATCCTCCAACGGGCCAGGGAGGTCAGCAGAATGATCGGCGACGAGGGGCTCGTTCCCGAGTTTGTCGCGCCCCGGCTCTGGGAGCATCCCAGCACCATTGACGGCGCCTTTACCGCCAATGACCCAGCTAACCGCCGGCGCGCAATCGAACGTTCCAAAATCGCCATTGATATTGCCAAGGAGCTGGGAACCCGCAACATCGTGCTATGGCTGGCGCGCGAAGGTACCTATATCCGGGAATCGAAAGACTCCTGCCGTGCGGTCGGCTATCTGCTCGAGGCCATTAACGCGCTGCTCGAGTATGATTCCGAGATCCGGATTCTCATTGAACCAAAGCCCAATGAGCCAATGGACCATGCCTTTATTCCCACAATCGGGCACGCCCTGGGATTGGCCTATCTGACAGTAGACCCATCTCGCGTGGGAGGTCTTATCGAAAGCGCTCACGCGATCCTGGCCGGCCTGGACCCTTCTGAGGAAATGGGTTACGCCCTGTTTCACAAGAAGCTGTGGAGCGTGCATCTCAACGATCAGAATAGCTTGAAGTTCGATGAGGACAAGGCGTTCGGCTCCGAAAACCTGCGCAGGGCCTTTAACCAGGTTCGAGTACTGGACGATAACGGCTATGGGACCAACGGAGAGTTTGTCGGCCTGGACGTTAAAGCCATGAGGACGCAGCCTGTTCAGATTTCCACCAAGCATCTGGCCAACAGCCGTGAAGTCTTTATGCGTCTGCTTGAGAAAGTACGAACCCTGGACCGGAAGGTCGAACAGCAGTACATCGAGGCGCGGGATTATGAAGGACTGGATATGTTCATCCTGAATCACCTGATGGGACGTGCGGCAACTGTGTGAAAGGGCGCTTTGACTCTTTACGAGGACTCCGGAGGGGCAGAAGCGCTCAAGCACAGCTCGGCTTTTTGTCCCGAGGGACTAAGATGTGTTCAATCGGTTCC
Organism: Acidobacteriota bacterium; assembly: GCA_035593865.1. GTDB lineage: Bacteria > Acidobacteriota > UBA6911 > RPQK01 > RPQK01 > RPQK01. The sequence continues at coordinate 3,726 of DAOTAI010000031.1, read as the reverse complement.
CTGAAAGGGAACAGCAAGGGGCAACCTCGGCGAGTTTGCTCTTCCCCTTCAGGGAAGGGACGCTCTAACGGCTCATATGTCCCTATCGGGACAAAAAGCCGAGCTGTATTTGAGCGCTTCTGCCCCTTCGGATCGAACCAGGTAACTGCCTAGCAGGCAAGTTTGCCTAAACTTCGGGTTCGAAAAACGAAACAATCGATCGAGGCGCAGAGACCGGCCTGCCACGCGGAGCTCGGCCCCGAAAACTCCACGCCCCATCAGCGCGTGTTCTCACCAACAAACTGCATGGAAAACAGCCGGGCGCCTCTCATGCGGAAGACCAAGCGAACGGTACGGCCGGCGAGTGATGAAACATCTTTTACGGACGTGCCGGAACCACGCATCCACTCCACCTCGGCGTCAACGAAGTCACCGTTGATATAGACGCAGTCATCCACGCTGAAACCCTCAATGGGCCGGTCGTTCTCGTCGAGAAATCCGACCTGCGCATATCCGGCCGCGTCCGTGTCGATGTTCAGCACGAGGCGGTTACCGGTAAACACCAGGGGCTTCGTCTTCATGATCGCCTCCCTGTCGTAAGGGGAGTTGGCGGAAATGAAGCCATCCAGCCGCTGCACTAATCGATAAACTGCCTGCCCTGCTTTGTTGCTCTTCCAGGCGGAATGGTATTGAGTTTCGCCGAAATAATACTGCCAGATTTCTGTTCCCCGACGCACCATGCCCATAGCGAGATAGGCTGTATTAACATCCCGCCCTTCATGCATGCCTATGCCGACGTAGGCGGGGCGAGGATACCGTTTCCAGTTAACGCCGTCGCGACTGACGGCGATCTGGGTTTCGAGCGGACCTGATCCCCGGTTCCGGCTCGGATGACCTAGTATCTGGCGCCCCAGGGGCCCGTCGTTTTCGTAATGGAAATAAACGACGGGGAAGGCGAAATAGGCGTCCGGCGCCCAGGGATACTTGATCGCCTTGGTCAGATAGATATCCGTTCCCACTGGATCCAGGTTTTCATCCGGCTCGAAGGCGAAGGGAAACTCGAGGCCAAAGCCTCCAGGGGTAAGAGGTCCGTTATCGAGGTACCACGGTTGCGGATCGCGCAGTCGCTTTGTCTTGGCGATCTCGCAAGACCGTTCGGACGTGACTGGCGTGAAGTCCCAAGGTTTAAACAGGTCACGCACCTCGGTGCGCACCGACTCGCGCTGGGTATCTCCCGCCGGGGTTTTGCCAATGCCGGTTCTGTGGTAGCCGACGTAGAGCTGGCGTTGGTCGTCGTAGAAAGTCGCCGATTGCGTGCCTGACTTGAAAGGCAGAAGGTAGGTCTTATGGCGCCTCCAGTTCCAGCCGTCGGGGGAGGTGTAAAGGTAAATGCCCCGGTTATGAAGACCCGTAATATACTTCCATCGCATCTCCGGCGGGCCATTAGGATCGATGAAGGGATTCCCGAGTCCGCCAACCGGTTCGTGGATGACAATGTTGGGCTGACCTCGATATTCTTTTCCAGTATTGGGCCTCTCAAAGTGCACTCCGTCCCGCGAGGTGCGCACTGCCAGATAGTCGTCGTGGATCGAGTTGAAAATACGGATCAGGCCGTCTTCGTCCTCGACTACAGTCAGGTGCTTTCGGAACTGCCCCTCAATCTGATCGATAACCCGCTCGGCCGGACGCGGCGGATTTACCACAAACTCGATATCCTTCATTTCCTCCAGGAGGGCATCGTCGATGAACAAGTGCTTGCGGCTTCCGAGTTGGATCGGCAGCTTGACCGAGCTGTCAGGCGGAAAGAGAAGAGGAGGACCAGCCACCAGATTGACCGGAATGCGGTCGATAACCGGAGCGAAACTCCCGGGCGGCGTGAACGCCTCCTGGTAAAGCGCGCCTTCAGAAAACCGCAGTTCATCGATTCTTCCTTGCAACGGTCTTTTCCAGAGCCCATCACGTCCAACGCTCATGTAATCCTCGTCGCCCGGCTGGAGCGACTTCAGGGTCACGTTCGTCAGCCGCGACTGAAGCTTGCCATCGACATAGTGCGACAGTGTCTTCCCGGAGGACGAGTAGACGAAAGCCAGGTGGCGCCACGCGCTGTTTTCCGGGCGCAACGCCCGTTCATCGGATTTAATCGTCAACCGTCGCCCCGAAGGCTGGTTGTACAAGGTGAACGCGCGCAGATTCTTGTCAAGGGTCAACCGCGTGACATGATCATTTTCACCCCGCGGTCCCTGTCCAATCTCAAATACAACTCCTTCCTCACCGGTTCGTCGGGAAGGCAGGAACCAGAATTCCACTGTCCAGTCAAAAGAGCCCAGGTTCAGCTTCGTTTTCGTGGGGCTGGCAAAGCCCACTTCCTTACGCAGGTGGTTTTCGCCGCTCGTCATTAGGGCGCAGAAACCGGCGTTCATCCAGGTCATCGGCTCGACTGTCCGTCCCTCGGGTGTCGGAACCGCCTGAAGTCCAAACAGGACCGGGCCGGGAGGGATCTCGACGTCAGGCTGCTTGACGGGGTCCAGAGCATTTCCGAACTTCCCCGGTACGATTTGTCCGCCGGGACCTATCACCATCGGGTAGTCATTTTCGGATGAATCGTTCAGGACGGAGCTGGGATAAACACCGACCTGCTCGTCGAACAACCACAGCGCAGTGGTCTGAGAAAACGAAAGGCCGCACGAAAAAACGAAGGCAGCGACTAAGGAAAGAAAAGTCCTGATCATAAGCTTGCTCCGGTTGCGGCTCGCCTGAGCCGTTTGTTCGAAAACCTCAACTGTCATCGTTAACAGATCAATGGCGCAGCACCTAGGTGAAGTTTCTCTGCTCCGCCCTGCTCGGATCGAAATCGGGATTAACAGTCATTTCCTGGGCGCCCATCGCCTCACGCCAGGCACGAAGCCGAGCGCGCATTTGCTCCGCCTTCTCCGGCATCTGACCGGCCAGATCCTGCGTTTCTCCCGGATCGCTACGAACGTTGAAGAGGCTCACCTGGTTCTTTTTCTGAAGAAGAGTTTCTTCGTACCACTCAATCAGCTTGTAATCTCCTTCCCGGATCGCGCCGGCCGGCTTGAAGCCGAAATGATGATAGTGCGGGTAGTGCCAGAAAATGGCGTCTCGCGCCAGACTGCCCTCCTGTTTGAGAAGCGGAACCAGGCTCTCACCATCGACATCGGGACGCCTGTGCTCCATTCCGGCGATATCCAGCAGGGTGTTGAAGATATCGTTTGAAATTACCGGCGTAGCGTTTTGAGTTCCCGCCTGCACCACTCCTGGCCAGCGAACTGCTAGAGGAACCCTGATTCCGCCCTCAAATAGAGTCGCCTTGCCGCCTCGGAGCGGGTCCTGGGCCTGCAGCTGTCTCAGGCCTCCGTTGTCGGAGAAAAAGATGACAACGGTGTTTTTCGCAAGGTCCAGTTCGTCGAGCTTGTCCAGGAGCTGCCCGATCCCGCGATCCATCCTCTCAATCATGGCGCCCATGATAGGGTTGTTGACCGGTGCTTCGGCGCCTGGCTTCGACTCATACTTGGAAATCAGGTCGGGATGCTCCATGATCGGCCGATGGACCACGTTGTGCGAAACATGTAGAAAAAACGGACGGTCCTTATACTCTTCCAGGAATTTCAGGCTCTGTTCGGTAATCGCGACGACATTGTGTGTATCCTTAGTCGGGTCATCCCCTTCCTCGGGTTTCGTGGTCTTGAAAACCACGTCAAATCCTTGGGTCTCCGGATCAAGGTCCGG
>DAOTAI010000506.1:0-3519 GCA_035593865.1 Acidobacteriota bacterium | reverse complement strand
CCTAGAGAAATGGAATGATCTCGCGCGCGTTTGGGAGTTGCTTCGCGGGGGCCTGGCGAGCTCGCAGATCAAGGCGATCCAAGCCGAGATCGGCGGAAAGCGCCGCCAGTGGAAAGAGCCCGGCGATAGAACTCTCAAGGCATTCGTGCGCGACACGCTCGCGACGGCGCGCTGGACGCGGCCGCTCAGCCGGGAGGATCTTGATTTTCTGACGCGGGCTGGCAGTGGCGGGCTGTTGGAAGATGCAGTCGAGCTCTATTTGCGACTCCGGAAGTGCAAGACGGAAGTGGGAGGTGACGATGAGTGAAGTACAAACTGTGCCGATCTACGAACAACACCGGTTTGTCTTTCTGACGTTGGACCCGATTCATATAGGTACAGGCGGCTTCCGGCTCGGGCGCGTGGATATGCCAATCGCGCGGGAACCCGGAACGAACTTGCCGAAGATTCCGGGGACCACGCTTGCTGGTGCGGCCCGGAGCTACGCAGCGATGCAATATGGAAAGCTCGAAGCCGCCGGGCAGCATAAGGAGCTGACGGAGGATGGCAAGAGACGCTGCCCGATTGTCTACACGTTTGGTACGACCCGTGATTCTGGCGGCCAAGCCGGGCGCGTCAGCATCTTCGATGCGAGGCTTTTGCTCTTTCCCGTGCGGTCGATGGCGGGGCCAGTGTGGGCAACCACTGTGGAACTGCTCGAGGAGGCTGGGTTTTCCGTTTCGCAACGCCCCGTGGGGGATGAACGGCCAACCGCTACACTGGATTGGGACGGAAGTATCAACCTTTCGTGGCTGCTGTTTGAGAAGCCTGTGCGAACAACGATTTCAGATGGGCACCTCAGCGGGCAACCGTCCTTCGCCGTTGTTAAAGATCGGATCGTCGTCCTTACTCCTCGCATGTTCGAGCAGGTTGTGAACAGCAACCTCGAGGTCCGCACATCGGTGAGCATTGATCCGGAAACAGGCGCCGCCAAAGAGGGGGCACTGTTCACGTACGAGGCCATTCCCCGTGGCTCTTGGCTGTGGTGCGATGTGATAGAAGACGATTACAAGCCTGACTTCCCGGTGACAAGCGAGAGATATAACGGCGGCGGCTCAATGGGCGTCACCTGGAGCCGGCCTCTCGACGTCGTTTTCTCGGGTCTACGGTTGATGGAATACATGGGCGTCGGCGGCATGGGCACGCGGGGGCTCGGGAGGCTGCGTGTAGTCCATGACTGGACCGAGGGGGGTGCAGCATGATGCCGCTCGATCTTGATCTAGCAGCCGCAAAAACAGCGCAGGCGATTATTGAAGCCGTGGACGACACGAAGTCGTCCGCCAAGGCTGCCGAAGACGTGATTACCAAAGCGCTCGGTGTAATCCAGCAAAACGGGCCTTTTGCCGCCATCGTTTTTCTCTGCTCGAATGAGAAGGGCGAGGAGACTCCGACATCCAAAGTGGCTTTATCCGTTCGGAGCAACCTGCTCGATTTAGCCGAAACACTCGGGGCCGGAAACCTAGCGAAATCCGGCGATTTCCGCAAGGTTCTCGATTCCGTTATAAAGAACATTTGTTCGAACCTGCACCTCCTCCTGCTCGTGAAGCAGGCTTGGGAACAGGCATTGATCTACGCAAGGCATTCGGCAAAGAGCCTGAAGGCGCAGGTCGGGGTTTAGGCAGATGTGGAAAGCATATCAGGTGGTATTCGAGCTTCTTTCGCCGCTGCATCTTGGCTGCAGGAGGGCTGGTAATTTCGCCGAGACGCGCCGCTATGTTCCCGGACGAGCGATTTGGGGTGCTCTGACATCCCGCATCACACGCGACGCTGGCGGCGAAGACTATGCCGAGGTTGGAAGGCAAGTCCAAGAAGAACTCGCGTGGACCTATTTCTTCGTGTCAGCCACTCTAGGAAACGTTCCTCTGTGGCCGTGGGACCGGAACGAGCGCGAATTCGAGTGGCTCTTTCTCAGCAGCTTTTCGAGCACCGCGCTTGAGGATGGCCACAACGCGGACGAAGGTGCTTTGCACGAAGTCGAGTATATCGCGCCGCACACGCGGTGCGGCGATCAAGTCTATCTCACCGGATACCTCTTTGAACGGGAGGGATCAACCCTCAACTGGCGTAGTGCCCTGAGTCGTTTGCAGATTGGCGGGGAGCGGTCGTACGGGTGGGGCCGGGTACGGCCTGCTACCATCATGCCGTTTGAAGGACCGTGTTTCGGTATTTGCCCAGTTCACACAGATTGTGACCGACCAGTGATTGAGGTGCCTGACGGTTCGGCGCTTCTCGCACACACGCTAGCTTCGGATTCCGAGTCCCACCAAGGCACAATCGAACCGCTCGTCGGTCGCCAGACGGACACCGCGACAGCGGCGTTCGGGGCCACGGTCTCCGCAGCGCTCATTTGCTGGACGCCCGGGACGCGAATCGTACAGACCAGCAAATACGAGATTGGTCAACACGGCATCTGGAAACCACTGTAACTCGACTAGCAACCGTGGCTCTTTGAAGCCGGGGGCATCGACGTGACGGTGTCCTGATCGGCCCGTTTCCGTGTTTACAACCACGGAAACGGCCAAATTGAAGACTGGAGTACAGGCAATTGCTCCGCCTCGGCATCCAGGGTTTCGGTAATCACCAACCACGGCTCCATGGAAGGATTCCTGACACTTCGCAGCCGGGTTGCCTCTGGTGGTTTCCGTTGTTACCAAAACCACGCCCTATTGTAGCCAAATGCGAGGCGAAAATTGGTCCGAAGGCCCCCGCAGGGCCGTGGTTGTCTGGCATCAGTCGCGAGCCGGCCACGCACGACTCACCTCCGAGCGAGAATTAACGCACCCGTGACGGCTATGAGTGGCACGAGCACGAGGAGGCCGGCTAGGTCGAGAGCCGGTATGGATAGGGCTTCCACCGGCAGGGCTTCTACTGTGATCCCGGTCGGATCGGCGCCACCTGCATTGCCGGGGTCATCCGTCAGAACATCCTCGAAATTTTCACCCGAGACCGTGCCTTGATTGAGCAATACTGTCCCCGCAGGGACGCCCCGATTCACATCCACAATGTAGTTAATGGTCACAGTTGCGTCGTGAGCCATCGTCCCGTCGTCTACCCGAACGGCCTTCTCACCCTCCCCGTTGCCGCTCACAACTGTGCCCTGTGTCGTCGTGACTGAACCCGCACGGAGAGTCGTGTTGGCGTTAGGCGGGTCTGCGTAAGTCACACCCGTGGCGTCCGCACCGCTGTTTGTAAGCGTTACCGTGTATCGAATAGTGGAACCCGCGCAAACCTCAGGGGCAAAGCGGAAAATAGATACTTCATTTCACTCAGGCTTGCGCTTGTCGCTTTTGCGGCATTTGCGGCAGAGGCCGTAGATGCGCAGAGAGTGGCGTAGGACGTGAAAGCCGTGTTCGGCGGCTGCGGCCGCCTGGGCGGATTCAAGTTGCGCGCAGAAGAACTCGATTGTCGCCCCGCATTTCACGCAGATCAGGTGGTCGTGGTGCTCATCCTGATGGAGGGGTTCGATCCTGCGCTCGCTGT
>DAOTAI010000505.1:0-3523 GCA_035593865.1 Acidobacteriota bacterium | reverse complement strand
CACATGGGCCCATTATGGCGGAAATCTGCGGAATGACTCCACTGGCCAGTGTGTTGCGGAGAAAGATATCGGCGTACCCCGCCAAACTGACGACTCCCTCCTGGATTCTGGCGCCGCCGCTGTCGTTCAGGCCAATAACCGGGGCTCCGGTCTTCATTGCAAGATCCATGATCTTGCAGATCTTCCCGGCGACTGTCTCCGACAGGCTCCCACCAAAAACGGTAAAATCCTGCGAGAAGACAAATACCAACCTACCGTGAATCTTTCCGTAGCCGGTGATCACCCCTACGCCCGGGATTTTCCGGTCTGCCAGGCCGAAGTCCGAGCAGCGATGCACGACAAGCCGGTCGAGCTCTTCGAAGGTCCCCTCATCGAGCAGGAAGTCGAGCCGTTCACGGGCCGTCAATTTGCCCGCCTGGTGCTGCCGCTGAATCCTTTCCGCTCCTCCACCCTCCTCGGCGGCAGCGTTGCGTCGCTTCAGATCCGCCAACTTGTCATCCATGTTCATGATTCTTAAGGATTTTCTACCATGAGGTAGAAAGGAGTACAAATTCGGTCCAAAATGGGGGAACGGAATTCGAAGGAGAAATTTGGTGAGTAAAAAACCAGGCTTGGCCGCTTTTTGTTGTCTCTTCCTGATCTCCCCGTACTTATGGACTGCTGATCAGCCGGTCGCCAAAACCCCGACATCCCCGTTGATCCTCTTTAACGGGAGAAACCTGGACAACTTCTATACCTACTTGAAAACCAGTCGTTACGATGACCCTCGGTCTGTGTTTACCGTCGTGGATGGCCAGATCCGTATTTCCGGCGAGGAGTGGGGGGCGCTCACGACCCGGGACGCCTTCCGCGATTATCACCTTATCGTCGAATGGAAGTGGGGAGGCGAGACCTTCGAACCTCGCAAGCGAGCAGCCCGGGACAGTGGCATCCTGGTTCATGGAGTAGGGGCAGATGGGGCGGCCGGAGAGTGCTGGCTGGAGTCGATAGAACACCAGATCATCGAGGGCGGATGCGGAGATTTCATCGTGGTGGCAGGCGCCAACCGGCCTTCGTTGACCGTGGAAACACGCCGCGGGGAGGACGGGCAGCTCTATTGGCAACCGGGCGGAGACCCGACCACCCGCAGCAGCGGACGATTCAACTGGTATGGCCGTGATCCTGCTTGGAAAGATGTCCTCGGGTTCCGGGGTCGACAGGACGTCGAGAATCCGGCTGGCCAATGGAACCGCTCGGAGGTCATCTGCGACGGCGGGTCCATTACAAACATCGTTAACGGAGTCGTCGTCAACCACGCGACTGATTCGTCCCATAAAGAGGGCCGGATTCAGATCCAATCCGAAGGCGCCGAGATCTTGGTACGGCGAGTCGAGTTACGACCGGTTGACAAGGCGGCGTTAAAGCGCCTGCTGGAAGAGGCATACAGAGTCAGGAAAAACTGACATCGAGCTGCCATCGTGACGCTACGCCCAAGATAGCGACCATCCTCCGGCTTGGCTTTTACATACTGTCGAGTTTCCTGATTCTTCTCAAATGCCGCCCTCCTTCGAAAGGCGTTGAAAGCCAGACTTCGACGATCTTTAAGGCCAGATCGCTTGTAACGAGCCGCTGGCCCAGCGAGAGCATGTTCGCGTCATTGTGAGCACGCGCCAGGCGGGCGGACTCTTCGCTCCAGGCGACCGCGCAGCGGACTCCGGGGACGCGGTTGGCCGCCATAGCTTCCCCGTTTCCGGATCCGCCGACCACCACTCCGCGCTCACACTCTCCTTGCGCCACAGCGAGCGCCGCGGGACGGATGAAATCAGGATAATCGGCTGGTTCTTCGGAGTCGGTGCCGAAATCACGGACAGTGTGGCCCTTCGAGACCAGAAAGTCGCGAATCATCTCCTTGTAACGAAAACCAGCGTGGTCGGAGGCAACAGCTATTGTCATCGTCTTAAGCCGCTCTTTGGTTTGATGATAGCAGACACTGGGTGCTGACTTGGTCGGAGAGGGGTTCGAACCGCGTGGCCTCTACTTCTATTTCTGGCAAAAGAGAATCGAGCGGTCTGAGCTTTTGCAACGTTTGCAACCCCTCCGGGGCAGAAAGCAAGCGAAGGGCCCCGTGTTTCTTGGGGCGTGCCGCATCTATCAATGCGATAATGTCGTAGCGCCAACAAGGCGTGCCGTGCTTTACAGACATCTTGCCAGTCCTTAAATTCGGGACCAACAGAGGTGGGAGCGACTATGAAGAAGCAAGAGGGCAGGTTAGTGACGCGGAGGTCCACGCTGGAGCTTCTGGCCGGCAGTCTGGTTGCCTCAGGCCGGGGAATTACCACGAGCGCAAGAGTGCAGCAGCATGTCGTAGGCTCGCAGAGGTTGCGGGCGCCAGGCGGGCGCCTTTCACGCGAGGAGGTTCATTCTCGATTGCCCGCCGGATTGCCTCTCGGAGTCGCTTCGCTCATAGCGGAGACCCTCAATTCTCCGCCGTCCCTGCTCAACACCGACTGGTTCGGGACGACTCTCATGCAAGGGCTTCTGGAATGGCACGAGCGCGGCTTCCCAGAGGTTCGTCCATTCGCCGAGTCCTGGCTCGTATACCACCAAGGCAGGCAAGAAGTAGCCAAATGCCAGTGTCCGCCCTCGCGCACCCTCCCTGCCGGGCGTATCCCCATCACCACATACGCGGGGCACTATGGCCTGGCATTCGCTTGCTATGAGATGTACCGGCAATTCGGCAATCCTACTGCGCGCGAGGTTTGCCTCGAGGTCGCCAAGATCATTCTTCACCAGGCTGCCAGGAACCGCTGGGGCATGGTCGCACACGATGACTACGCCGACTTCGCGATCCCCGATACCGCCTATTTCGTGGTCCGTCCGCTTATGCTCGCTGCCAGTCTCGATCCGGAGTGCGGGAAGATCTTTCAAGAGCAGGCGCTTTTCCAGTTGCGCGCTTACACTAAGACATTCCTGGTGCTGGAAACCGGGCTGGCGAAGACGGTACTACTCTCAGATGGCCTCGGAAAAACGTACTGGACTCGCGCGAGTGGCTGGCTTATGTGGGCGATGACCGCGGCCTTGCGGCACCTTCCACGAGAGAGTGCAGATTCCACTGCCATTCAGGCCGACCTTCGCCGCCTGGCGGAGGGGGTCGCGAGAGTTCAGGACGAGAGTGGTGGCCTACATGTCTGGCTGGATCAACCGAACAGTCCCTTGGAGAGCACCGGAACAGCGATGTGCGCCATGGCTCTTCACGAATCGGTCCGGCGTGGCTGGTTGCCCGGATCCTTCCAGGAAGTCGCCGCCAAGGCCTGGAGGTTCGTCTGTACCAACATCACTGACGATGGCGAAATCACGAACGCCTACACGCTATGGGCTTTGCCGGCGGAGCGCGGTGAGTTGAGCATAGATGAACGCAAGATGGGGTGGATCCCGGGCACCATTCTGCGAGCGGCGAACGAGCTCACTCAGGTCTAACTAAGAACCGCTTGCGTAGATGCTATGCAGGAGGGAAGGCGGAACATTTGGGAGACAGGAGCAAGGC
>DAOTAI010000504.1:0-3532 GCA_035593865.1 Acidobacteriota bacterium | reverse complement strand
CAAGATTGCTCAGCCGAGCCAGATTCACACTTACCAGGCCCTGCTGTGCCGCGTACAGCGAGCGCTGCGCCACCAGCACACCCAGGTAGCTGTCGATCCCGGCATTGTAACGCGCCTCAGAAAGGCGATAGGTCTCCCGTAAGCTGTGAACGAGTGACTCTTGCGCATTCATCTGTTCAAGCAGTTTTGAACGCAGCGCCAAGGCGTCGCTCACCTCTCGGAAAGCTGATTGAATCGCTCTCTCGTATTCCGCGACCGCAAAATCCCGATTTACTTCAGCCACCCGGTAGCTTGCTTCACGGGCACCCGAATCGAAAATCGGCAACACCAACTGCGGAACGAAATTCCACGTTCCCGATCCGACCTTGAAAAGGTCCGACAAGGCGCTACTCATGATACCGCCTCCGCCCGTCAAAGAAATCCTGGGGAAGAAGTTGGCACGAGCGGCATCGATGTTCGCATAGGCGGCCTTGAGCTGGTGCTCGGCCAGCAGGATATCGGGCCGGTTCAACAGGGCTTCGGAAGGCAATCCTGCGGACACATCTTTCAGATTCGCTACAGAAGCCAGATTTTCAGGAAGCAAATGAGCGGGAACCGGAGCGCCTATTAGGAGATTAAGGGCATTCTCATCCAGGGCCACCTTGCTCGTATAGCGCGCGATGTCCACCCGGGCCGCCTCCACCTGGCTCTCGGCCTGACGCAGATCGAGATCGTTGCCAATGCCCACCTCGCAGGAGCGCTTTATCATCTCGTACGACTGCTGTTGGGTCTCCAGTGTGGCCTTGGCCAGTTCGAGCTGCTCGCGATCGGCAGCCAGGGCCAGGTAGGAATTGGCCACGGCTGCGACCAAAGCAATTTTCGTGGCGGCCTGCGCCTGACGAGTGGCCAAATACTCTTCGAGGGCGGCGCTCGTCAAGCTGCGAACCCGGCCGAATAAGTCCAGTTCCCAGGATACGACGCCTAGATTCACGTCATATTGTTCGACTGTCTGTGCCTGCCCGGTCGGAGACATCTTTTCGGGAAGCCGGTAAGTCTGGGCGCCCGTCCCGACGTTAACTCCAGGGTAGCGCTCGGCTCGCTGAATCCGGTAAAACCCTTCGACCCTCTCAACGTTCAGGGCAGCCATCCGCAAGTCCCTGTTATTCTCCAGGGCCATCTCGATGACTGACTGAAGCCGCGCGTCAGCGAAGAACTCACGCCAGCCGACCTCGACCACAGAGGGTGCCCCAGGCACTTCCGCTTGATCGACACGCTCCGGCCACTGGTTTGGGATCGGCGGCTGCGGAGCACTGTATTGTTGAGGCCGGGGGCAGGCGCACAAGCTGAGTCCCATGATCACGAGAAGCAGTTTGCGATACATATTACTGTCCCTCCGTTGGGGTTGCGCTCTGCACCGCCGGGTTGCGACGGCGGGCTCTGTTTTCGCCGAAAATTCGAACCACCATCACGTAAAACAGGGGGATGAAGAATATCGCCAGAAAAGTGGCCGTGATCATCCCGCCCAGAACACTCGTACCGATAGCCACCTGAGCGCCAGCCCCTGCTCCCCCGGCCAGTGCCAGGGGAAGGACGCCGAATCCAAAGGCCAGAGAGGTCATGACGATGGGGCGAAGCCGGAGCTTGGCCGCTTCGATCGTGGCCTCGAACAAATCGGCCCCTTCCTCCAGGCGTGTCTTGGCGAACTGCACGATCAGAATGGCGTTCTTGGTGGTCAGGCCCAACACCGTCAGGAGTCCGATCTGGAAGTAAACATCGTTGGGCAGGCCACGCAGTGATGATGCCAGCACGCCGCCGATAACCCCGAGCGGCAGGGCAAGGACGATCGAGATAGGAACGGTCCAGCTTTCGTACAAGGCCGCCAATACAAGGAAAATCACCACGACCGAGAAGGCGAAAAGCAGCCCCACCTGCGACTCCGACATCCGCTGCTGGTAGGACAGCCCTGTCCATTCATGACCGATTTCGCGGGGAAGTCGGTCAGAAAGCTCCTCCATGGCTCGCATCGCTTCGCCGGTGCTATGTCCGGGACTGGGCTCTCCCTGGATATTCAGCGCCGGGAAAGCGTTAAACCGCTCGAGACGCGGTGAACCGTAAATCCAGCGTCCGGAAGCGACGGCTGAAAGTGGCACCAACCCACCGCGCTGATTTCGCACATAAAGCCTGTTCAGATCCTCGGGCAACATGCGATAGGGAGCGTCGTTCTGCGCATAAACTCGCTTTACGCGTCCACCTTGCACGAAATTGCCTATATAGGCGCTTCCAAAAGCGGCTGACACATAGCTCTGAATTGAATTGATCGGGACACCAAGGGCCCCGGCCCGCTCCCAGTCGATATCGACCTTGTACTGCGGCACGTCGTCCATGCCGTTGTGTCTTACTCGAGCCAGGCGTGAATCCTGGGCCGCCATGGCGAGCAGCTGATTGCGAGCCACCATGAGACCCTGATGACCCAGGTCGCCGCGGTCCTGCAGCATAAAGTCAAAACCGGTGGCAGTACCTAACTCGGTCACCGCCGGGGGCGTGAAGGTGTAGACGATCGCGTTCCGTATGCCGGAAAGCGCCCTCATCGCCCGGGTGGCCACTGCCTGGGCGCGCAGTTCCGGCCGATCGCGTAACTCCCAGTCCTTCAGCTTCAAGTAGGCCATGCCCTGGTTCTGTCCCCGGCCGCCCATGCCCATTCCGGCTCCGGCCATGACCGAGTCGACTGCGTCCTTCTCCTGGGTGAGAAAGTAACGCTCCACCTCTTTCATGACCGCTTCAGTCTGCTCCAGGGTCGAGCCCACCGGCAGCTGCGCCATGACGATTAGGACGCCCTGATCTTCATCCGGCAGATAACCGGTCGGCATCCGCATATAGAGCCAACCCATACAGACGACGATCACCGCAAAGACGGCAACCGCACGCAACCTGCGACGCAGAATGTACCCAACCGAGCCGGCGTAGGCGTCGCGCAGACGATAAAACACTCTGTCAAACCAAACGAAGAACGGGCGCAAGAGTCGGAAACCGGTTTCCGCCGACTTATGTCCCTTCTCCACCGGCCTCAAAAGTGATGCGCACAGAACCGGCGTCAAAACTAACGCCACTACCACCGACAAGCTCATTGCCGCGATCAGAGTGGCCGAGAATTGCCGGTAAATCACGCCAGTAGATCCGGGGAAGAAGATCATGGGGCCGAAAACGGCCGAAAGAACCAGTCCGATCCCAATCAGGGCGCTCTGGATCTGGTTCATCGACTCGCGTGTTGCCTCCCAAGGCGGAAGCCCCTCGTCCTGCATCACCCGCTCGACGTTCTCGACGACCACAATAGCGTCATCGACGAGCAGGCCTATCGCCAGGACCATGGCGAACATGGTCAGCATGTTGATCGAGTAACCGAGCACACCCAGAACACCAAAGGTCCCCAATATGACCACCGGGACAGCGATCGTCGGGACGAGCGTTGCCCGCAGGTTGCCAAGGAACAGGTACATGACAAAGAACACAAGAACGACCGCCTCGATAAGAGTCCGGACCACCTCCTTGATTGCTA
>DAOTAI010000503.1:0-3533 GCA_035593865.1 Acidobacteriota bacterium | reverse complement strand
AAGCTTTCGCGAAAACCCTCGCGTCAGGTAAACAAGGTACAAAAAACCCAATCCCATCCATGTTGCACCCATAGCCAGCGAAAAAGCCGAGAGGTGAATCCAGATGAAAAGACAAACACCGAACCCAGCTAGTGGCAACGCCAAGTTAAGCGCAACGTGAACGCCCCGCCGTTCACCGAGCCGTAAGTAGTAGTGACTGATGACCGAAACATTAACCAGCATGAAGCCGATGAATGCCCCGAAGTTGACCAACTCTGCTACTTCGGCGAACTTGAGCAAAACGGCGCCGATCAACTGAAGCACGCCCATGAGGAGAATGCTGTTGACCGGGGTTCCAAGTTTCGGGTGGATATGTCCAAAGATTCTATAGGGGAGGAGCCGGTCCCGCCCCATCCCGGCCAGAAGACGCGAGGCGCTTGCCTGTCCGGTAATGGCGCTCGCGAACCCGCCGACCATCAGGACAAAGGAGATCAGATAAAACAGGCTTTCGCCTCCAACCAGCCGCCCGATATCCATAAAGGCCGTCTCAACCGGATGGAAGGTCGTATAGTCTGGCCAGACCAGCTGGGCCAGGTAGGTTTGCAGAACAAACAGGCCGCCAGCGATAAAGCACACCAGGACGGTGGCTCTCCAGACATCACGCTTCGGGTTCTTCGCATCCTCAGAGAGAGTCGTTACGCCGTCAAAGCCGATGTATGAAAGGACGACGATTGAAGTCGCGCCCATGATCAGGTCGAAATCGAAGGTCGAACTATTGTAGAAGGGCTTGATTGACCAGAGAGTTGCGGCGCCAGTGCCTCCAAGCAGGCATCGAACGGCCATAGCAATGAACCAGACCAGAGAGGCGCCCATGATGGCGTTCAACACGTAGTTGGCTCGCGCTGTCACCTGAATCCCCCTCAGGTTGACGCCCGTGATTGCGGCAGCCGAGATAAGAACCCAGATGAAGTACGGCAGTTCGGGAAGAATCTTGTTGAGAGTGAGGCTTACGAAAATGACGCTGAGCAGTGGGATCAGGATGTAATCCAGGATCATTCCCCAACCGGCGAAAAAGCCAACGACGGGCGTCAATGCTTTACTCGAATATGTATAGGTCGATCCTGCCTGTGGAAATGCGAGGGCCATTCGACCATAGCTGATGGCCGTGAAGCTCATGGCCACCATAGCGATCAGGTAAACCAGCGGCAAATGGCCCAGGGATTTGGTTGTGCCTATACCAAACATGGCGTACGGCGCAGTAGGCCCGATGAACGCAATTCCGAATAAAATCAGATCCCAAAGGGACAAAACTGACTTAAACTTTTCAACGGTCGGGCTTGTTGGTTCCGTGGCCATCGAATCGGCACCCATGGTTTCGTACGACGACGGGTAACAGCGTCATTTTGTTGGTCGACCTGTTTCATTCCGACGATCGCGCATGCGGTCGCCGATGGTAGTTGCTGTTTATCGGCAAGAAACATTAACGCCGTTCAACTCGCAAATGCAAGCAAAAAGTCCGACGAGAGTGGACCCAGTGGACCAAGTGGACCAAGTGGACAGCTTAAAAGATCTGCGGGCTCTACTTGGTCCACTAAGTCCATGGGATCCACTTCGTCCACTTTGTCACCACCTTCTTGTTTTCCCTCTGAGCCCGTGCTAACTTCATTTCCGTTCACTGGCAACTAACTTGAACATTCCTGAGGTCGACTACCTGAAGGAGGGCTTCCTGTGACCAGTGGCATTCTTACAACCGCAGCAAACGCCGTGAAGGCTTCGCTGATCGTCCTCGTCCTGCTGTCCATGGCCGGTACCGCTATGGCCGAGCTCCAGGTCTTCGGCTCTTTCGAAGACCAGGCTGAAGTCCAGTCAATCCGCTCCTCTACGGGAACCAAAGTAACGGTTTCCACTCGGTTCCCGGCTTGGGAAGCGAATTCGCTCGAAGTCGTCTTCCCGGCAGGAGGAGGATTCATTGAAACCAGGAAGGTTCCGGCCGACTGGCGCCGCCAGGAATCGCTCCTGGTTTTCGCCTGGAGTCTCCAGCCGTCCGAGCTATCTTTGGTTATCCGAGATGACGCCGGACACGAATTCAGCAAGCATTTTCAAGTGCGGTCTGGCGTGAACCATCTTCAGCTTCCGCTAAACTCAGTCACCGGGATCGACCTCAGAACCGTCGCAGCAGTCGAGGTGCAGACCAAGAAACCTGGGAGCTTCTACTTCGATTATTTTGCTCTGGACCGCTTCCATCCAGTCCTTGAGGAACGCGGCCGTTGGGATATCAACTACTCAATGGAAGTGGAAACGCCTCACGTGCGATGGGCCAGGCCACTGGCCGGCGGGCCGGTGAAAGTGTTCGCCATCGCAGATGTGGCGGACGGCCGAGGTGTTGTGGAACTGGCCCAAAGGCTCGAGTTGGATTTCAAGGCAACCACTATCGGGGCGAGCCCGGGCATCAACAAGTGGGGCTTCGGTGATTTCTACGAGCAGCGCAGCGGCGGCGGCGAATTCTGGCAACACGCGTACAGCCTGGCGCACGCTTACCTCGCCGACGACCTGATCTATGGGCCGCGCTACGACGTGATCCTCTGGCCAGGAATTCGCCCTTGGAACAGCTATCCGGCGGAAGTGCGCGACGCGCTGCGCCGCCGGGTAGAAGAGGGTACAGGACTCGTGCTGTTTGATCCGACTTCCTTGAAGACTGGTGACTCTGACTGGAACCCGTCGCCACTCTTGGCCAGATCCCCAAGATCGGGGCGCGACGAGTTAGACCGCTCTCGTTGGCAGCCGGTCGGCTCTCACTACATTACTCGTGGGGTTCCATGGGAAGCCTTCCCTTGGGGAGAAATCGGCGTTCCGGAATCTACGGTCACTCCTGACGTTCAGGTCCTCTTGAAAACCGGAAACGGGAATCCGGTTATCGCGGTGCACCAGGTTGGCAAAGGCCGGGTTGTGACATTTGCTTACAGCGAGAAGGGAATGATCCCGGCGGTTAAGAACATCTTTGAAACCGGGCTTCACTACTCGTATCACGAATACTTCTGGGCGTTGCTCGCCCGGGCCGTAGTCTGGGCCAGTCGAC
Organism: Acidobacteriota bacterium; assembly: GCA_035593865.1. Classification (GTDB taxonomy): domain Bacteria; phylum Acidobacteriota; class UBA6911; order RPQK01; family RPQK01; genus RPQK01. The sequence goes on along the minus strand of DAOTAI010000503.1, from coordinate 478 downwards.
GCGAGCCGGCTGCCACGATCCAGCAGGTCGATCTCGACAAAGAGAGTGCCCGCGTTCAGGTGCGGAAAGCGGCCGCCGGTTCCGCCATTCGTGCGGCTGTCCGAAGCGGGTACGATGAGCTGGAGATGGATGGGAAAACCGTCCCGGTGACGAACGGGCAAGCAGTTCTTCCGCTTCCAGCTGCCACGAGCGGCCTGCAGTTAATTGAGCTTCAGCTTCTGGATGGAGAGAAGGTGGTTGACTGGGCAGCCACCACCAGGACGGTGGCTCCCAAGGTCAGGGTGAAATCGGTGATACCCGCAAGCGATCGCGTGAAGGTCGGAGAGACTGTTCCGGTGAAGGTGGCGCTCAGCGCCTCCATGCCCACCCGATGCACCCTCACCGTCAGTCTCTATGACAACCTGGAACGCTTGCTGGACCGGCGGTCTTTTCCGCTCGCGGCAGAGACCAACACCGAGCAGTCGGTTAATCTCCGGAC
>DAOTAI010000502.1:0-3538 GCA_035593865.1 Acidobacteriota bacterium | reverse complement strand
CGCTACCGAGAAGATGAACCCTGAAGAGAAGGCACGTTTCCGCAAGAGCAAAGCCTGATTCTTGGCACCGAAAACAGCAGAAACCCTGCCTTTGCAGAAATATTGACAAGATTTCTGTATGATGATTATGATTTGACACCCTTGGGAGACGTGACTCACAGAACCAGTCAAGCGGAGAAGGGCGGAATAGAAATCTCTTTCGCCAGTGATCTGCGGTATCTCGATGTCATCCAGGTTGTCTCAGACAGCATCACGAGGATGCTCAACTTTGACGATGACACCCGATATTGGGTCGGGATGTCGGTTCGCGAGTCGGTTACCAACGCGATCCTGCATGGCAACAAAATGGATGAGGAGAAGCGGGTGTGGGTTCGCTTTGCCATAGACGCCGACCGCCTTGTCATTTATGTGCGTGACCAGGGAGCGGGCTTCGATGTGTCGAAACTGCCTAATCCCCTGGATCCGAAGAATCTTTTGCGGCCAAGTGGCCGAGGAATCTTCTACATTCGTACTTTCATGGACGATGTTCGTTACAGTCAGCTCGACGAAGGAGGAATGGAAGTCCGAATGGAGAAACGGCTGAATAACAGAGTGAAGAGCGATCAAGAAGGAGAAGCAAATGCGAATTGATACTCGAACGATCGATGGGATCACGATTCTCGATGTGCACGGCAGGATCACGATCGGCGAAGGCAGCGTGGAAATGCGGAATAAGCTGCGAGAGCTGTTGCAGGCCGGAAAGAAGGACATTCTCTTGAACCTGGGTGACGTGAGCTACGTCGACAGTTCGGGCATCGGTGAGCTGGTGAGCTGTTACACCACGGTCACCAATCAGGGGGGACGGTTGAAGCTGCTTCACCTGACCAAGAAAGTCCAGGAACTGTTGGCGATCACTAAACTTCTGACGGTCTTTGAAAGCTATGAGGACGAGAAGAAGGCCATTGCCAGCTTCTCGGAGTAGCGCGAAAGCGTTGTCTGTTTGGCACGAGAAAGTCTGTACGTAATTGACGGCAACCGGAAAGTTCCTTTCCTTCGCGGGATGATCACTCACTCCCTTGTGGTTCGAGGGGTGAGTTTCGAAGACGCCTACGAAGTCGCGAACACCGTTCGCGACCAGGTAAAGCAGCGCAAATCCATTGAGAAGGAAAGCCTTTCTCGTCTTATAGAGAAGGTTGTCCGCGAAAAGCTCGGCGAGAAGTACGCGGGAGTTTCGGCTCCCGCGCAGCCTGCCTCGACCATCCTGGTCATAGGCGAAGATGTTACCCTCCCTTTTAGCAAAGGCTTGCTGTCCCAGTCACTTCAGGCTTCCGGGCTCGAACCTTCAGCCGCCTATGGTGTTTCTCAGGAAATCGAAAGCCTGCTCCACGGGCGGGGGCGCAAAGAAATCCGGCGGGACGAACTGCGCCGCGTCATTTACGAGGTGATACAGCGCAAATACGACCGCAAATTTGCTGAACGGTATCTTCTCTGGCGATATTTCAAAGCGCCCGACAAGCCCCTGATCATCCTGTTCGGAGGAGCGACGGGGACCGGCAAGAGCACGGTCGCCACGGAAGTCGCGCATCGTCTGGGCATTCACCGGATACTGGCAACGGACACGGTCAGGCAGATCATGCGAACCATGGTTTCCCGTGACCTTCTTCCCGCCATTCACTACTCTTCGTATGAGGCCTGGCGAAACCGGCTTGCCATTGGAAGCGATCCTGACAATGCCGTGCTGGAGGCCTTTCGAGAGCAGGCGGTACGGGTCCTGGTCGGGGTCCGTGCGATGATCGAAAGGGCCATCCACGAAAACTTCAGTATGATTGTCGAGGGCGTCCACATTGTTCCCGGGTTGTCGCAGCTGGAAGCTTTCGCCGAAGAGGCCTATATTGTCCCGCTCGTCATATCCACGCTGGCCCGGGACCGGTATCTCGAAAGGTTCCCAATTCGCCAACAAGGAGCGCACAATCGCACCAGCGAGCACTACCGAGCCAATTTCGAGAATATCCTGAAGATCCAGGATTACATCCTGGAGATGGCCGAGCATTACAATATCCCGATCATCGAGAATGTGCATCTCGAAGAGACCGTGTCTTCGATCCTGACAGTAATCACCAACCGATTGCGCGAGAAACTGAGCATCAGCGAAGCAGAACTGGTCGAACGAGTCCTCCAGGGAAAATGAAACTCGGTGGGTTTCCAACGTGGGTGGGTTTCGAAGAAGGGCACCGAACGACCGCAACTCGGCGGATTTCCAACGTGGGCGGGTTTCGGAGGAGGGGGCCGAACCGCCCCGCAACTCGGCGGGTTTCCAACGTAGGATGGGTTTCGAAGGAGGGGGCCGAACCGCCCCGCAACTCGACGGGTTTCCAACGTAGGATGGGTTTCGAAGAAGGGCGCGTCAGCGCCCGGATGAAACCCATCGCCCCGGAGCTCCAGCGCGGTGGGTTTCATCCGGGCGCTGACGCGCCCTCCTTCGAAACCCACCGCGCTGGAGACCCGCCGGGGTCATGAGCGCAGGGTGCAGCCTCCAGCTCTGAGCATCTCCAGCGCGGTGGGTTTCATCCGGGCGCTGACGCGCCCTTCTTCGAAACCCACCCTACCTTGAAACCCGCCGGTTTTTTTCAAGGCTTCCGGGAGCTTACATGCTCGTAATATGCTTCGAAATATCGTTGATGATGATCACGCCCATCAGCAGGATCAGGAAGAAAAACCCGATTTGAAAAATCCGTTCCTTCACGCGCATGCTCAGATCCCGGCGTATGGCTCCCTCGATTGCCAGCAGGGCGATGACGCCGCCGTCGAGTATGGGGATCGGAAGCAGGTTAAATATCCCCAACTGAAGTGATATCAGGGCCATCAGCTTTAACAGCGCAAACGCCCCCTCCTTGGCCGCCAGTCCTGAAAACCGCGCTATTTCAATTGGGCCCGACATGGATTTTAGTGAGGCGCGGCCCGTCACGATCTTACCGAGGATCTCGAAGGTGAGAAGTGTGACCTGGTAATTATGCGTGACGGCTTCCCTCATCGATTGGAAGAAGCCGAACTTCTCGATCTGGGTCGGGCGATAAAGGCTGATGCCGATACGAACCTGGCCTCCGATATTGACCGGTATGATCTCCTGCTCAAAGACGTGCCCCTCGCGGTCGACTTTGAAGGTCAGCGGTTTACCCTCGCTCCCGGCTATGAGTGGAGGGATGTCATAGGCGTCCTCGGCCTTCTTGTCTTGAGTACGCACCTGCAGGATGCGATCCCCGCTTTTGAGTCCGGCTTTGGCCGCGGGGCTGCCGGGCTCCACGGTCTCGATCACGTAGGGGATGGCCGGGTAGGCGCCGATGGTTCCCAAGCCCAACTCCTTGTTCATGCCAAGGGTAACGGGCTGATGAATGGTGCCGCCGTCCCGTTCGATAGTGAGGTTGACCTGCTGGTTTGGCTTTTTCGCGACGGCTAGCTGTAACTCGCTCCAGGTCGGCGTTGGCTCATCGTCGACTGCCACAATCCGGTCCTCCAGTTTAAGACCGGCGTGATCGGCCGGCGAGTCCGGCTGGATTTTGCC
>DAOTAI010000501.1:0-3546 GCA_035593865.1 Acidobacteriota bacterium | reverse complement strand
AGGCCCCGTGCTGCCAGCGCCCGTGCTCGTAAAATGCCTCCCCGTGGTCAGCGGTCACCGCGACGACGGTCTGCGAAAGCCGACCGGTGGTATCAAGGTAATCGAGCAGACGGCCCACCTCACGATCCAGCCTGCTGATGCCTGACCTGTACAAAGCTTTGATGCGGGCGACAACTGCATCGCCGGGATACGATTTCCGATTCCGATTCATGATCTGTAAATCGCGCCAGGCTTGCGCGCACGCGCCGCCATGTCTCAGCTCGGCTGGAACGTGATAGGGCCAATGGGCATCCATGTAATGGACCCAGAGGAAGAACCGGCCGTTTTGGTACTGCAGCCACTCGAGAGCGGAATCGGTGATCCGGCTTCCATCGACGTATACGGGATGCGGGCGTGTTTCGACTCCTGCCTGCCGAAGAAGGGAATTCAGCAAGGAAGACCGCAAAACTCGCTGGGCGCCTCGCAGCCTCAACCATCGCCGGGAGTCAGGCGGTGGGACGGGCTCCTCGAAACGGTCGAATCCTGCGTCGTATCCGAGGTGAGCGCCGAGGAGTGGGTTAGCGGTGAACCCGGCCGTTGCAAAGCCATGGTCCTTTAGGACGGAGGCAAGCATGGGGCGCTCTCTCCCGACATCGGCAAAAGGGCCGGAATGACTGCTCGCATAGGTCGAGCTCAGGATCGGGGGAAAAGCCGTTTTCGTATAGGAACCGTTTGTGATCGCCTGATCAAATACGAGGCTCGTCCTGGACAACGCGTCGATATGGGGAGTGGAATTCTCGCTCCCGCCATAGCAGCCGAGATAGTCCCGGCGGACGCTGTCCATGGTAACGAGAAGGAAGTTGGAAGCTGTTTCGGGAGTCGTCATTTACTTATACCGTGAATTGAGTCGTGCGAGTACGCGATCCGGCCAAACAAGCTTCTTCGAGCGCGGCTTCGAGGCGATCGACCACTACTTCCTGCCGGAACATTTGGACAGCCCGCTTTTGAGCGGCGCTGCCGACCGACTGAAGTGTCTTCGGGTCGCGTACGAGCCGGCTGAGGCAGTCCGCCAAGGCGCTGGGATCACCCGGTGGAAAGAGGAAACCTGTCGCTGGCTCGTCGATGATCTCTGTTGGTGCTCCGATCCTGCTCGCAACAACTGTGCATCCGCTGGCCATCCCTTCAAGAACGGAGCGCCCGAACGGTTCTACCCAAAGCGACGGGAAAAGCACGATCGAGTGTTCCTGATAGAGTCCGGGAACCTTCGCGAACGGAATTTCCCCGATGAGGTTCACCCGGTCTGAGATCCCGAGCCGCCGGCCGAGGGAGGCGATCTCTTCCACGTAATCGGTGGGCCCCGTTCCCGCTACCGTCAGCATCCAGTCTTCATGTGGCTCTGTAGCAAGCAGCTTTCCGAGAGCTTCAACGGCGACGTGCACTCCCTTTTCGGGGGCCAACCTCCCGACGTAAAGCAGGCGACGTGCAGAGATGGTGGAGTGTTTGACGCTCAAGTCGGTTTTTGTGAAAGGGGAGAGATCGAAAGCGTTATGGATGATTGTGCCCCCCGAAAACCGGACACCCAGACGTTCGAATTCATCGCGAATTGCCCGACTGGCAAAGACCGTGTGAGGAAGCGATGGTTCAGCGCGACCGGCGGAGTTCTCAATCTTCAGCGCCAGCGGCCGAAGCAGCCGACGGATGACGCGGGTCACCCTGAAACGGCCTGGCTGGCTCCAGTATTCCTCCAACTGCGACGGAAGGGTCGGCCAGTAATCCGCGAACCGGTACAAGACCCTGCCTTCCATCATCTTTTCAGCGTCAATGGCCAGAATACGCGGAAGGTTCCACATGCCCCAGACGAATACAACGTCAGGCGCAAAAGTTTGGATTGTTTCACGCAGCACTTCTCGGTTGCGTTTAACATGAATTGTGTGAAGCAGGAAGGAGTCCAGAGCGGGGCGAAACGAGGTCAATGCCATCTCCAGGTGCAAAAGTCGTTTTACACCGGGGGTTTGAGGACATTTTTTTCTTTGGTGCCTGCTGGTGAGGACCAGCATTGTGTGGCCCCGCCGCTCGAGCTCCTTCACGGCCGATTCGCAGCTGCGTTCCATGCCTCCGATTGCGGCTGGAGGATAGAAATTGCTCAAGACAAGTACCCGCACTTTGTCGGTGAGATCTGATGCAACTCCGCTGAGGTCTCCCGTAACGCTCTCTGCGAGCGTGTCGAGCCTTAGGGCGCGCAAACCGTGTTGAGCATTTGCTTGCGTTTTCAAATAGGAAGTTAGAACACAGGTGCATTCACTCGCGAGAGCGGTGAATGGCTGCGGATTGAGGACGCCTGCTGTAAGACTTCATACAAACGGGCCTGGATCTGATCGACCATGCGATCGAGCGTGAAGTGTGCGAGTGCGTTCGCCTGTCCCTTCCTGCCCAGCGTCTCAATAAGTGAGGGCTTGTCGATCAAGAGCTCAATTTTGGAGGCTAGATCCGAGGGATTGTCCTTTTCGAATGCCAGTCCGGTCTCATGATCGGTCACCATCTCTCCACTTCCGCCGGTCAAGGTGCTCACCACCGCAAGTCCAGAGAGCATTGCCTCCTGCAGGGTGCGGGCCAGAGGCTCTTCATAGATGGACGGGAACAGAAGTACATCATGTCTGGCGAAGACCTCCGGCATATCCTTCGCGTCGGCCCGCCCCCAGAAACAGACGTTGTCTTCCAGATTACAACTGCTGACCAGTTCCCGCAGGCGGCGTTCATAGGCCGGGTGTCCGTCTCCCACAATGCTTAGTCGCACCTTCTGTTTGTCCTTAACCAGCGCCAGGGCCTCAACGGCTGTGTGGGGTCCCTTGTGTTCGACCAGGCACCCCGCGAAAAGGAGCTGAAGTGGCCTTCCTCTCATGCAATCCGAGTAGTCTCGTTTTCTAAGGAATCTGGCCGCATCACTTCCTCCGTGAACGACCACCGACTTTTCCAACGGGATTCCGGCTTGGATCATGTTGTGGCGGACGGCGTGGCTGACGATCATGGCGTTCTTAAATCGGAGCGGGGGAGGATACTGGCTTGCCTCGAGCCTCCTTCTGGCCAGGTAAGCGAGCAATCGTCTTGCCGTGCGCAGGCGCTTTCTCTGTACCTGTCGCGACCAGAAAGTTTCGTGAAACGTTGAAAGCGTCGGCCAATGATCCGACATGTAGTAGACAACCTGATCGGGGCAGAGTCTTTCCGCAACGGCGGGCACAGTTCGCGAAAGGCCGTACATGCCCCAGATGAAGACGAGGTCGGGGTTTAGCTGCTCGATAAGATTCTCAACCGCATGTTTGTTAGCCTCTTCTTCCTTGGTCCAGGAAAGAAAAAAGCGCTTTGCCGAGTAGTAGTAGGGGTCATTCTCGAGGAAGAGTCGACGATAGATTCTCTGTTTTGGAGCGATCTTATCCGCGTCGTAACAGCTCGTCAGGACGTGAAGTTCGTGACCCCGTTCTTCAAGCCTCTCGGTGACCTCGCAACACCATTGGGTATAACCCCAGGGGCGGGCCGGTGGATAATAATTGGAAATAACGAGGATTTTCATGG
>DAOTAI010000500.1:0-3565 GCA_035593865.1 Acidobacteriota bacterium | reverse complement strand
ATACCCGCTGTGGGAACGGTACAACTTCTGATCCCACTTCTTCCCTGTCAAGCGAATGCGTCCCGCGTTGATCACCACTACAAAATCTCCCGTTTCCAGGAAATCCGTGTATGTTGGCTTTTCCTTGCCCATCAGAATGGAAGCCACACGCGAGGCGACCCTTCCGAGCACCTGGTCGGCCGCATCTATGACGAACCAATTCCGCTCAATTGCCTCCACTTGAGGCACAAAAGTCTTCATACGTCCCCTTTAATTTTTCTCGTACCAAGCGTAAACGCAAAAAATACAAGAAGAGGCCCCAGCTGTCAAGCCAATGCTCAGGCGGGCTCACTTGATCGGCAAGTTATTCAATATATTACTTCAAAACGCTCTTTGGCGTCTCCCTGTGACACCCATCACTAGCAGCGCGGTCTTGCCGTTGTACGATTCACCCTGCCCGACGCTGCGAAAAGCAAGAGTTGAAGGTCGGAGAGCAAGCAATTGCTCAGCAGAATGTGGGCAGTTCGGACTTAAGAACTTGACAAATATACATTTTTTCCGAAAAATCTAGCCACTTCGCGGTTTGATGGAGTTTCTGGGGGGGAAGACTCATGTTCTTTGGCGGATGGGGCGCTAAAGCCAAGCCTCTTGTGGGGGTCGACATCGGCTCATCTGCTGTCAAGGTCGCCGCGCTGAAACGCACCGGTAATTCTTACCAACTTGAAAGCCTCGGCATCGAATATCTCCCGCCTGACTGCATAGTCGACGGAGTCATCATTTCGAAACTTCCGGTGGCGGATGCGATAAACCGAATCTTCAAAAGCAAGGGGATTCACAACAAGCAAATCGCGACCTCGATTTCCGGCAGCTCAGTGATCGTCAAAAAGATTGCGCTGCCGGCCCAGATGGAAGAAGAGGTAGAAGAATCGATCCAATGGGAGGCGGAGCAATATATTCCTTTTGATATTGCCGACGTCAACCTCGACTATCAAATCGTCGGCAATACCCCTGAAGGCAACCGTCTCGAAGTCATTCTGGTGGCCGCCAAACGGGAGAAGATCGCCGATCAGACGAGCGTCGTTTCCATGGCGGGCAAAGTGTGCCGCATCGTCGATATCGACGCCTTCGCGCTACAGAACGTATACGAAATTAACTATGATCCTCAGCCCACAAATGTGGTCGCGCTTCTCAACGTCGGCTCTGCGGTGATGAATGTGAACATCGTCCGCGGCCGGGAATTCCTGTTCACGCGCGACATCGCTATGGGCGGGAATCACTATAACGATTTCCTTCAGAAAGAACTGAACATCTCCTTTGAGGAATCGGAAAACTACAAGCGTAACGGCGCCCCAACGCCCGAACTCCAGAGGCGGACGCTGGCCACACTTGCCTCCGTCTCGGAGATTCTGGTCCTGGAGATCCAGAAGACGCTTGACTATTTCAAGACCACCAGCCGAATGGAGGACATTCGCGAAATCTTCATCAGCGGAGGCGCCTCCAGAACGCCCGGTTTTCAGGCCTGTCTCCAGGAAAAGTTTCAGATTCCAGTCACGTTTCTTAATCCTTTTAACAAGATCAAAGTCAACGACAAGGTTTTTCCGCCGTCGACTATAGAGGAACTTGCCAGCGATTTTGCAGTGGCGGTCGGGCTGGCTCTGAGGACTACGGGCCGATGATTAAGATTAACCTTCTCCGGGAACCGCGCAAGACGCAGCCGAGGTGGAGCTTCGAGCAGTCCCAGGTGGGAATTTACGCTGTGATCCTGATGATTCTCGCGGTCGTCGGCATGGCGTGGTGGTACTGGTCTCTGCTGGGGCAGCGGACCGAATTAACCGCTACCCTGGAAAACTTGCAGCAGGAAAACCTGAGATTGCAGGTGGTCCGCGGCGAACTCGAGAAGTTCGAGCGCCAGAGACGCCTTCTGGACGACCGCATTGCTGTCATCGACCGTTTGAAGGCGAATCAGAAAGGACCAGTGCTGCTGATGAACGCGGTGATTGCCAGCATTCCGCCCGAGCCTCGGCTTTGGCTGGATAGCGTCAATCAGAAGGAAAGTCAGGTCATTATCAAAGGACAGGCGCTGGATGTCACTGCCATCGCAGACTTTATCAGTCGGTTGAGCACCAATCGGCCCTTTCAACAGGTTGAGTTGAACTCTTACGAGGAACGGAACGACCGAATCGTATTCGAACTCACCTGCCAGATTGCGAGGTAAGTTGTATGGCTCTTGAGGGACTTTCCATCAGCAGGCTGCCTCAACGCACGCAACTGCTCCTTCTAACTGTGGTGATGGCCGGACTTTGCTACGTTTTCTACGACTATTACATCCAGCCGCTGAGGACGGAAGTGACTCGCTTGAGCAGTCAGGTAAACGAGCTCACAAACGAGGTGCAGAAGGGTCACATCGTTTACTCCCGACTCAGGGAGTTCAAGAAACAGGTAGAAGAGCAGGAGATCAAACTGGCCACACTTCGGTCCATCCTCCCGGAACGTAAGCAGACTGCCGAGATCGTGTCCGGGCTGGAGTTGCTGGCCCGTGAATCGCGATTGAAAATCAAGAGCTTTCAGCCCCAGGGGACGGTCAGGAAGGACTTTTACGAAGACTGGCCGATTCTTCTTTCCCTGGAGGGGAACTACAACAACCTCGGGCTTTTCTTCGAGAAAGTCAGCCAGTATACCCGGATCATTAATGTTGACAACATAACCATTAAGAAGGTGGATCAGCCGAGCCGAAATCGAACGATCAGTGCAACCTGCACGGCCACGACCTTTGTCTATGTCGATCCCGAGCCAGACTCTTCGACGGAGCAGGAACAACCCAGCCCGGCGACCGCCGTTTCTAAAGAACAGCCCAGGAGAGCGATTACCAGCTGAGGTTCGAGATGAAGAGAGGAACAATACGCGAAAAGCGATGCACGAGAACCGGGGAATCAGGACGGGGATTTCCTTGCGATTCAGGTGCCGTGCGCGCCTCGACCGGTAAGCTGCTGAGCCGACACCTCGCGCTCGGTCTCCTCCTGATAAGTTTGCCCGCAATCTCCCTCGCGCAAACCTATGACTCCCAGGGGAAAAGGGATCCATTCGAAGGCCCGAAGGAACAGGTGAGCACCAATACCATATACACTCCGCCGCCTTTGGACAAAAGGCCCCCAGGCCTCACCGGCCTGATGATCGCGGAGGTTACCGTGGCCGGCCTTGCCGGAAGCAAAGAGGAGAGACTGGTTATTCTCAAGGGCGCTGACCGCGTCTCTTATGTCGCTAAGAAAGGCAGCAAGCTGCTTGACGGCTATGTCTCTTCTATCACCAGCGAAGAAGTGGTCTTTATTCGCGACATGATAGACGGAAAAGCCGCCAAGAAACCGACGAAAGTCGTGAAACGGCTTTACACGGAAGATAAATAGGGGAATCACATGAAAAGCCTTCCAGCTCAAATTCGCATGCGATATCTAGTATTGGCCGTGCTTTTCAGCTTTTTGGCGGCCACAGGGGGTTTGCTGTTCGCGCAAGGCATGATGGATACCGCGCCGGTTGCGGGCGACTCCGGACTGCCGGCGCCGCTGCCGGACGCCCTGCGCCGCGTGTGCTA
>DAOTAI010000499.1:0-3570 GCA_035593865.1 Acidobacteriota bacterium | reverse complement strand
CCTCGCGCTGGTCTCCCGTCACGACCCTCATTGTTCTAGGAGTTCTGCTCTCCCTGGCAGCATTGATATTCCTCTTTTCCGATGCCGGTGTTAAGAAGCTTTAGAGAAAACCGGAATACTTATCCGTGTAATGCGTGTGATCCGTGCTATCCGTGGGCATCCATACCCGCGGATAGCACGGATCACACGCATTACACGGATAAGTCTGCCAATTTGTTCACATTTTTTGGCGGCGTTGTTTGGGATCAGCAATCCGATTTGCCAGCTATCATGGTAATCTGATAGAGTTAGAGCCGTTTTCGACCAGAGATCGGAGGAACGAGATGTCCGATAAGATCATCATTTTTGATACGACGTTGCGTGATGGTGAGCAATCGCCAGGTTGCTCCATGAATCTCGAAGAGAAGCTAAAGATGGCGCGGCAGCTGGAACGGCTTAACGTTGATGTGATTGAAGCGGGGTTCCCAATTGCCTCGGAAGGGGACTTTGAAGCTGTCAAAGCCATTGCCGTCCAGATCCGCAAGCCGGTTATCGCTGCTCTGGCACGCGCGAATCGCCTGGATATCGAACGCGCTTGGGAAGCGATCAAGCAGGCTCGTCGTCCCCGGATCCACACCTTTATTGCGACCTCCGACATTCACCTGCAGTACAAGCTGCGGAAATCCCGGGAAGAGGTTCTCAAGCAGGCCGCCGAATCTGTAAAGATTGCCCGGGATCTCTGCGATGAAGTCGAATTTTCAGCAGAAGATGCGACTCGCAGTGACATCGATTATCTTGCCGAGGTTCTCGAGGCCGCGATTCAGGCCGGTGCCTCGATAATCAATATACCGGATACCGTCGGCTACTCTATACCCCAGGAATTTGGCCCGTTTGTCCGGACCCTGCTCAGCAAAATCCCGAGCCGGGATAAAGCTGTGTTCAGTTGTCATTGTCACAATGACTTGGGTCTGGCCGTAGCCAATTCCCTTGCTGCCGTTGAGGCGGGGTGTCGGCAGGTTGAGTGCACGGTTAACGGGATCGGTGAGAGGGCAGGGAACGCCTCGCTGGAAGAAATAGTGATGGCAATTCGTACACGTAAGGACCTATTGCCCTACCATACCGACATCGTAACCGAGGAGATTTCACGATCCAGCAAGCTGCTCTGCAACCTGACCGGCATGTTCGTACAGCACAACAAGGCGATTGTCGGCCGCAATGCTTTTGCCCACGAAGCCGGCATTCACCAGGACGGGGTGCTGAAAAACGCTCTGACATACGAAATTATGACGCCGCAGTCAGTCGGGATTACCTCCAGCACACTGGTTCTAGGCAAGCACAGCGGCAGGCATGCGCTTCGCAACAAGTACGAGCAGATGGGTTACGAATTGACCCCCGAGGAACTGGAGCGGGCCTACTTCTTCTTCACGAAACTAGCCGATCAGAAGAAGGAGATTTACGAGGAAGACCTCGTGACCATCATCCAGGACGGCATGAAGATTATCCCCGACGTCTATCGCCTGAAGTACGTCCATTCGGCGGGCGGGAGTTCGGGGATCTCGAGCGCGGCGGTCAAACTGGAGCGTGGTGAGAATACTTACGTCGAATCGGCGGTCGGCGATGGCCCTATTCATGCCTGCTACCGCGCAATAGACCGGATCACAGGGGTTCCGGGACGCCTGTTGGACTACAGCGTTAATGCCGTCACCCGCGGGAAGGACGCTCTCGGCGAAGTTTTTGTGAATGTCGAATTCGAGGGCAAGAACTATGTCGGCAAGGCTGCCAGCGTGGACATTATCGATGCCAGCGCCCGCGCTTATGTGAACGCTGTCAATAAGGTGCTCTACGAGAAGCAACAACGCCAGGGGGAAGACACCGATGTTGCGGCGAAGACCGCCGGCTAAGTAGCTATAGTCAGGAAAGACGCATGCCCAAGACCTTATTCAGAAAAATATGGGATAACCATGTAGTCCGGGAAGAGCCGGGCAAACCGACGATTCTCTATATTGACTGTCATCTGGTTCACGAGGTGACATCACCTCAGGCATTTGAAGGACTACGGCTGGCCGGGCGTAAAGTCAGGCGGCCTGATCGAACCTTCGCCACCATGGACCATAATGTGCCGACCTGGGACCGATCACTGCCGATTGTCGATCCTGTCTCCAAGAAGCAGATCGAGACGCTGGCGAAGAACTGCGCCGATTTCGGCGTAACGTTATTCGGGTTGGACAGTCCGAATCAGGGAATCGTTCACGTCATTGGCCCGGAGCTCGGAATCACACGCCCGGGGATGACCATTGTTTGTGGCGACAGCCATACGGCGACCCACGGTGCTTTCGGCGCTCTAGCCTTCGGCATAGGCACAAGCGAGGTTGAACACGTCCTCGCGACCCAGTGTTTGCAGCAGTCGCTTCCCAAGACTTTTCGGGTACGATTCCGGGGCAAACTTGCGCACAACGTTTCCGCCAAGGACCTGATTCTCTATTTGATAGGAAAAATCGGGACGGACGGCGCGACCGGCTATGTGTTGGAATACGCCGGCGAGGTGATTGAAGGTCTCTCGATGGAAGAGCGGATGACAATCTGCAATATGTCGATCGAAGCCGGTGCGCGTGCCGGGATGGTGGCGCCGGACGAGACTACTTTCGCTTACGTCGAAGGACGTCCTTGCGCTCCCAAGGGCAAAGAGTTTCAGGACGCAGTCGAACAATGGAAACAGCTGGTCACTGACGAGGGTGCTTGTTTTGATCGGGAGCTGGACCTTGAGGTTTCGGGCCTCGCTCCCCAGGTCAGCTGGGGGACGAGTCCGGGAATGGTGACGGGAGTAAACGACACGGTTCCAGATCCAGGCTCGTTTGAAGGCGAAACCACTCGAAGGGCTGTGGAAAGATCACTAGAGTATATGGGACTGCAGCCCGGAACACCGATTCAAGACATACGGTTGGATCGGGTTTTCATCGGTTCCTGTACTAACGGCAGAATCGAGGACCTTCGCGAAGCGGCCCGGATCATCAAGGGCCGTAAAGTTGCCCCGAACGTTCGCGCCATGGTGGTTCCCGGCTCCCAGAGCGTGAAGCGGCAGGCCGAAAAAGAAGGCTTGGACCTCATCTTCAAACAGGCAGGTTTCGAGTGGCGTGAATCAGGTTGCAGTATGTGCCTCGGAATGAATCCGGATATTCTTCAGCCGGGTGAGCGATGCGCTTCGACCTCCAACCGGAATTTCGAAGGAAGACAGGGTCGGGGAGGGCGCACTCACCTGGTTAGTCCAGCTATGGCGGCCGCCGCAGCGGTTGCGGGCCATTTTGTAGATGTGCGCGAATGGGATTGAAAGAGGACTAGAGATGGAACCGTTCAAGAAGCTTACTGGTATTGTTGCTGGGCTGGACCGGCCCAACGTCGATACCGACCAGATAATACCCAAGCAGTTTCTGAAACGTATCGAAAGGACAGGTTTCGGGGAGTTTCTGTTCTTTGACTGGCGTTATACAGAGGATGGACAGCCCAATCCCGATTTTGAGTTGAACGCCCCCGAACTTCAAGGCGCGTCGATTTTGCTTACCCGCGCCAACTTCGGGTGTGGATCGTCACGCGAAC
>DAOTAI010000498.1:0-3576 GCA_035593865.1 Acidobacteriota bacterium | reverse complement strand
TCTCGTTGTCTCGATATTCGTAAACCCTCTCCAATTCGGCCCGAACGAAGATTACGAACGCTACCCACGCTGCCTTAACGATGATCTGGAGTTCTGCGAGAACCACCGGGTTGATCTGGTCTTCTGCCCCGATACAAAAGAGCTGTACCCGAATGCCCAGAAAACGTATGTGGAGGTTGAAGAGATCCCGCGTGAGCTGTGCGGCCGGTTCCGACCGGGACACTTCCGGGGAGTCGCTACGGTCGTTCTGAAACTCTTTAATATTGTCCTGCCCGATCGGGCTTACTTCGGAGAAAAAGACGCCCAGCAACTGAGGGTCATTCAACAAATGACGGCCGATCTGAACCTACCAGTGGAAATCGTCGCCGTACCAACGGTTCGAGAGCCGGACGGCTTGGCGGTCAGCTCGCGTAACCGCTATTTGAACCCAGAGCAACGGCAATCTGCAACGGTCCTGTACCGTGCCTTGAATGCCGCCTTCCAGCAACTATGCGCCGGGGAACGTGATGCAGCCAAGGTGGTTGCGGCCGGCCAAGCTGTTTTAGCCGAGGAGCCGGGAGTGCGAGAAGAGTATTTGGAAGTCGTTGATGCCGAGAGCATGATACCGGTGAAGACCATAACCGGCCCGGTTCGCATTGCGGGAGCTGTATGGGTGGCGAATACCCGCCTGATTGACAACCTCTATTGGAAAGGATGCTGATCTGATGTGGCGGATGATGTGCAAGTCCAAGATCCACCGTGCAACGATCACAGATGCCAATCTCAACTATACAGGCAGTCTGACGGTCGATTCGGATCTGCTGCGGGCAGCTGACATTCTTCCTTTTGAGCAGGTCCAGGTAGTGAATGTCAGCAACGGAGCCCGATTTGAGACCTATGTCATAGAAGGAAAGGCAGGATCCGGGGAGGTCTGCCTGAACGGCGCCGCTGCCCGCCTGGGCCATCCCGGCGACACCGTCATCATCATCTCCTACGCCTTCATGGAAGATTCCAAAGCCCATTGCCACACCCCGGTCGTCGTGCACGTCGACCCTGCCAACCGCCGACAAGACAAGTGAAGGAAATCGGGGACAGTAACCGAATTTCCAAAGGTGTCGAGCGCGATGGACTGAACCAGGTTTTGATTTGAGACTTACTCTACTCGTATCGCACCCCGTTGTCGTGCTCGTTGCCCACAACTCCGAAGATTTCCCGCCAGGGGCTCTTTGGGGTCTCTCTGATTCTCTTGCCCACGGCCTTGGCCGGGTCTTTCCAGTATTCGCGCGCCAGATTTTCGGTCACGATGACAACCGGCCGTTTATCGTAGATGTCGGCCCAGGTGATGTCTCGACCGAACAGGATCGGGTTGCCCATCGTGGAGAAGTAATTCTCCGAAATCCATTTGAACCGACGAATAAGCGGAACTTGTCCTCCCGAATCAGGAAAGTCCTCAACGAAAATGGGGTCGTTATTGTCAAAACCGTCCATGGTAATCGAGCTGGACAAGCCGACTGACTCAACGCCCGGAAGCTGTTCGATACGCCTCAGAATCTGTTCATGCATACGAACAGCCCTTTCGCCGTCTTGAGCAACCGAGGCAGGTATCGAGATACGAAGAGTGAGTACGTCTTCCGGGCGGACGAAGCCGGGCTCGACCTTGAGTAAGGCCTGAAAACTGCGGATCATCAGCCCGGAACAAACGAGTAGCACCAGCGTCAGGGCAATTTGCGAAACAACCAGCGCGTGGCGCGCCTTCAGGAGGCGCGCATTCCCTTCGCTCCCGGTCCGGCTGGCCTCATTCAAGGCGGACGCCAGGCTAGAGCCCGAGCGGAAGACCGCAATCGATCCGAACAGCACACCGGCCAGCACCGAAATCGTCAGGGTGAAGAGGAGAACGTTGGTATCGATCGCGATTTCCTCGAGCGGCGGGATATTGTCCGGCCCAAGCGCCACCAGCAGTCGGATTCCCGCAAAGGCGACCCCCAGGCCCAGAATTCCGCCCACATGCCCCAAGGTTACACTTTCGCTCAGGAGTTCCTGCGCGACATGCCGGCGACCAGCGCCCATAGCGGTACGCAGGGCGAATTCGCGTTGCCTTCCTTCCGCCCGTACCAGAAACAGGTTGGCGACGTTAGCACAAGCGATCAGCAGAACGATTCCGGCAGTACCGAGGAGAACCCACAGCACTTTACCGATGTCTCCGACCGCGTCCTGTTTGAGAGGTCGCAGGTTGGGCTCGAACCGGGCTTTGCTGAGCATCTCATGAGTCAAACCAGGCGGAAGCGGAAACCTCTCGAGCACGAGCGGGATCATCCGCGCCACATCCCTGTTGGCGTGTTCCAGTGTTACCCCCGGCTTGAGCCGTGCGAGCGCCTTATGACTGAAATTGCCGACGAAAACGTCGGCTCGATTCAACCGGTAAGGTACAATCACCGCGGGATGGTAACGCAGGAATCTGAACGCCTCGGGCATTACGCCGATGATCGTGTGCAAACGCCCGTCAATCGTCATTTGCCGGCCCACAACGCCCGTGTCGCCGCCAAATTTTCTTTGCCAAAAAGGGTAAGTGAGAATGACGGTTTCGGGCGAACCAAGGGAATCGTCTCCGGCGGTAAAGGACCGGCCGATTGCGGGCTTCACCCCCAAAATGGGGGATAATGCTCTCGGTTACCCGGAGGCCCTCGACTTCTTCCGGTTCAGCAAGGCCCGTCACTGACAGAGACGTGTTATCCCACATCCCGATGTCTTCGAAAACCCGGTTCTCCTCCCTGTAGGTCAGGTGGAAAGCCGGTCCCTGGTTAACCTCCTCAAACCCCATCCCCCGCGCTGCGTGCCAGACACCAAGCAGCCTTTCAGGTTCTGGAAACGGCAGAGGCTTTAGCAAGACGCCGTTAATAATGCTGAAAATGGCGCTGTTGGCGCCGATTCCGACCGGCAGCGTAACTATCGTGACCAAACTGAACAATGGGTTGCGCCAGCCTGCGCAGAACCAGCCGCAGCTCTTTTGTGAAGGACTCCATCGGCTCTCCTCGTCTTTGTACTTGATTCGTCGACACACCTGCCCGGCATAAACGTCTTTTCTTTGTCGTACGGATGAAGCGGCGTCATGGTTCTGAAAACTCGGGGATTTCCTAATTTTCACGCAAGCGCAAGCATTCGGTGGACATCAGCGCGAGGGACTGTCCCCAACACCCCGCGCGGCTGAACCATCAGAAAAGCCATCCAGACGGCGACTTTATCGAATAGTCGCACCTTTTCCGTTGATGAGCTCGATGGGGGGCGAGTCGCCGCCGGTAGGGGCGGCCGTCCCGTCAAACCCCTCAATCAGAACGTCCTCGAAGTTCTCGCACTTGATCCCTGAAGTGAAGTAGTCGCAAAGATCACCTTGCCAGCGAAGTTGAAAGTCGCGGATTCGCAGGCCAGATACATAGCCGCAATAAAGCCCCGGAATGTCATGCTCGAAAATATTGGTCGAGAGGTTCGCGGTCGGTCGCAAGTCGAAGTTGCCGCCATACGTCTCGCTGAGCGGCCCGTTGGTGATCGTCAACGCGACTTTGTCAAACCACAGATCGCGTATCACGCTTTCTTTGACTCCGT
>DAOTAI010000030.1:13970-20818 GCA_035593865.1 Acidobacteriota bacterium | reverse complement strand
CGCCGAACGGAACTATCTTTGAACTGCAGGGGTAAAGGGGACAAAAGCATTTTCCATTTTCCAGAGCCAATTGCAGAAGTTTGATGACTCCAGATTTCTTTGTATTTCGACCGCGAAGCGGCATAAGCGCGAAAATAAGAAATCGGATTTTGTCCCGATAGGGACAAGGCATGCCTTGTCCCTATCGGGACAAAAAACCAACCGGTATTTTAGCGCTTATGCCCCGAAGAGGTCGCGTAGCAAAGCCTACGGTTGGCCGCGCTTTTTGCGGCCTACCCTAGGTCAACGGGCCGTAAATCGCCAAACCTGAAAGGGTTGTGTATTGTGCACGATACAACCCATTCAGGGTTGGGGTACAGGGGCCTCTGTACCCAGGGTTTGCCCAAAAACGGGCTAACCCTGGGCTTCGCTACGTTGACCCCTTCGGGGTCGCAATACAAAAAACGCTGGAGTCGTCAAGTTTTTGCAATTGGCTCTCCATTGTTCATTTGCCATTTTCCATTTCATCCATTTCTCTCGGTTTCGCCTGTTCCGGGAGGTCCCACCAAATGGAAAATGGAGAGCCAAACGCAAGAATCTCTGGTTCAGGATTTCAACGCCGGAGGTGTTGCGTAGCAAAGGGTTGGGGAAAGACCGGCGGTTTCACAGCTTCAGAGTTCTTACCCCTGACTTCCTAGTACCCGCCGTATTTCCGACCAGCTTCAAAGTAAGCGCGGTAGTTGATCGCGATTTGCGGCGAAATGGGAATCTCGATTGGCTCGCCGGTCGGCAACATCAAGTATCCCCCTCCCGCTTTCCCGGCAGCCATAATCTCCTTCACTCGTACGTCGATGTACTCAGGTGTTTCATTATCCAGTTCGTTGCATTGAATGCCGCCCCAAAGTGCGACCTTCCCACCCAGCCGTTCCTTAAGTTCTTCCATTGAGACATCGGCCGTGGCGGCGGGCAGCACCTCGAGCGGCTCCAGGGCATGAGGATGCAAAGCCTCAATCATATCCAGAATTCCTCGCAACTTCCCATGGACATGCAAAACTGCGTAATTGCCGGAGTCTCGTACAATCGGGATCAACTCGGAAAGAAAATTCACGACCAGCTTTTCGAAATAGCGCGGATGCAGCAGGGTCGGGCCGGCGTATTCAGGCCCCCAGAATCGAAACCCGATTCCCCGTGCCTCAGCGCATACCTGCTCGAGGCCGGCGCGAAGAGCCTGATGAGTCAGCCGCATCATGTCCATGATCAGGGCCTCATCGTCCATCAGCATCAGCGCGAAATTGTCGTAGTGGAAGAGCGACACCACGTAACCGAGCGTGTCTCCGAGACTTACCACCACGAACGCGTCTTCACCTGCGTGAGAAATCTGGCGACGTAAAGGTTCGAGGTCCACACGATGGTTTTCGGCCGATATCGATAGGAATTTTCGAGCATCCTCGACAGACTCTACAAAGGGCTTCACTTGCCAGGTGGTGGCCACTCCCGGGTCCGTTCTGTAGACGGCGGTTAAATCGCCCTGCGGGGTCCTGATGGTCTGCGTAGTAAGCGTGCTGTCACCGACCATCTCCGACCTTGACTGGACCGCGTAAGGGTCGTCGATCCACCTGACGATATTGAGCTCGATCTTAACGATGGAATCACCCAACTCGCGCTGCGAGTCAAGAAGCGGCTGGGCGGAGGGCTCGCCCAGATACCAAGCCCCAAGGGCCAAGTGAGACATCTCGTAGATGCTGACCGGCACCCGGTCCGGCAATCGACCTTCCAGGGTAGCCTTGATGCGGCTGCGAACAGTAACAGAATCATTATCGTCAGGCATAAGATCTCTCCCGAGAAGAGCACATTCTAACAGCCGCGATGGCAGACATCGCCGACTCATACTAGACTGGTCTGGACATGCGTTTTGTGTCAGTTGCTCTGCGCCAGGTTCGTGGAAGCGCCCGCTCCATATCGCGTCGCTATCGCGAAGCCCGTATGGTAGTTCACGCATTCCGTTCCGGCAACCACCCGGTCGCCGCTCACTTGATCGTCACCAGACGGTGCAATCTCTCCTGTTCGTACTGTAACGAGTACGACAACTTTTCGGCTCCTGTGGAGTTTGCACTCCTCGAGCGGCGGATCGCCCGGCTGGCCGAATTGAGGACGACAATAATCACGCTGAGCGGTGGTGAGCCGCTTCTTCACCCCGAGCTGGAAAGGATCATAGCGACCATCCGGCGGCATGGCATTTTGGCCACGTTGCTTACGAACGGGACACTGCTGACTCCCGACACCATCAAAATGCTCAACCGTGCGGGCCTTCACCAGCTGCAAATCAGTATCGATCAGATCCGCCCCGACAAAAACAGCCGGAAGTGCTTGCAAGTTCTGGACAGGAAACTGGAGATTCTTGCTGAATACGCCGAGTTCGAAGTGAACATCAACACCGTTCTAGGCGGATTGCTCAATCGACCACAAGACGCTTTGGCGATCGCTCAAAGGGCGAAGCGCCTGGGCTTTTCTGGCACTGTAGGTTTGATACACGACGGGAACGGTCAGGCGATCGCTTTGACGCCGGAACAGCGAGAAACGTTGAAAAAGATCGTTGCTCTGAACAAGCCATTTTATTCGGCAGCGCGCTATGACCGTTTTCAAGAGAACCTTGCGGCGGGCAAGCCGAACGACTGGCATTGCCGGGCAGGCAGTCGCTACCTTTACGTCTGTGAAGATGGGCTGGTTCATCTCTGCTCACAGCAGCGTGGCTACCCGGCCATCCCGCTTGAACACTACACCGCCCGCGATTTCGACCGCGAGTACCACAGCAGGAAATCATGCTCTCCTTTTTGCACAATCTCCTGCGTTCATAAGGTGGCTATGCTGGATAAATTTCGCGAGGCGCCGCTGGAAGCGTTGCTCGATCTGTCGGAAGCCTATGGGCGCGGGCGCTCGCTGGACAATCTTCCCCGGGCTGTCAGGTTTCTCACCTGGATGTTTCTCACCGGAAGGGGCCGGCAATTCTGGACCAAGGCCGCGGTTCGACTTTTCGGCGTTGATACTCCCTCGGAATCAGCAGCCCGCAAATTGCCAGTTATTCAAAAACCTCTGACAGGCTCTACTGACCTTGATTAATCCAGATCTCCACCGGCGCCCCTCGAGGATCGAGGGCTGCGTTCCAATTCGCACCGAACAGGTCGATCCTTCCATCTCCGTTGAGGTCCGCCAGCCGCATACTATGCGAGCCGGTGGCCGCGATGTCGATTCGTCTCCAGGCACTTTCATTGGGCAGATTCAGGAACACACATACGAGATCGGGATCGTCGCCTTGGTTCATTTCGGCGGAGGCGATATCGATGCGACCATCTCCGTTGAAATCAGCGGCGCCAACGAAATGCCAGACGGCTTGAACGTCATCCATCACGACGTGCTCGGTCCAGGTTGCTGTACGGTCTTCGGGCGCTTCAAACCATGAGATCCGTTGTCCGCGGTTTCGATCTCGCTCAGAAGGAGACAGCACCAGGTCATCTCTGCCATCCCCATTGAAATCGCCGACCGCAATGAAGGTGTTAGGCCAACTGTAGGATTTGGTATAGACATGCGTGTTCCACTGGTCGACCTGGCCCGTGGAATTCCGGTTTTCAAGCCACACCTGGTTGACAACAATGTCAGGCTTCGTGTCACCGTTCAGGTCGCTGACCACGAGTCCCTCACCGTCAGGAACACCCAGGACAACCGGGGCGGAGAAGACTAATCCCGGCTCTTGCCGCAGGACCAATACCTTCGATCCATCGCCCCACTCCTTTTGATCGCGGGCTACCAGGTCGAGCCTTCCGTCGCCATCTAAATCGGCAACCTCTACATCATGAGCAGGCGAGGAAATGATGTCATGCCGGCGCCATTTCTGCCCGCGTCCATCGCTGTTCTCGTACCAACGCAGTCCTTCGTTTACCGACACCAGGTCCAGATCACCGTCCGAGTCGAGGTCGCATACCTCGTGATCTGTGGAAAACCCTCCTCCTTCGGCAATCAGGTGTCGACGCCACTGCCGCATGTCTCCCGTATTCTCGTACCAGACCAGCCCACCGCTTTTCTGTCCCCCAGTGACCAGGTCCGGCCGGCTATCACCGTTTAAGTCGCCCACCGCTTTTCCCCAAGGATTTATTGGCCGGGAATCACTTGAGTCGACAATGATGTGCTCGAAGCGAGGGATATCCTGACGGCTGGGAGATAGATCGCCGGCAACGGATTGCGCGGCAGCCGGAAGAACCCAACCAATCAGCACGAGCGCGTAGGCACAGGTCACTCTCCACACGATCCCTCCCTATGACTCACAGGCCAGAGAGCCCGAATCAGTTTCGCGTTGGCAGAAACGAGTACTTCTCTCCAAACTCGAGCATTTGAGCCAGAAAATCCTCGGGGTATTCGATTTTGACGTCTTTGATCTGACCGCCTTCGATAACTGGGATCAGCCGAGGCTGAATAAAACCCTGATAAGGAGCGATGTTTAGATCTGCGTAACGCTGGTGCACTTCCTTCAGAAGCTCCTGGTCGACTTTCACGCCGTAAGTCTCCACCAACTTCATGCCCGCTTCATAATCACCCTTGGATTTGATTCTTTGGATTTCGCGCAGCAGCTGACCGAACAAATCGCGGAGCTTGTCGTAGTCGTTGATCTGAAAGTAAGTCTTGCCGTTCCTGGAGATCCGCTCAATCACGTTATCCGACCGGCCTTTTTCGTACACCCACGCCGAGACCAGCTGCCGATTGCGCATGTGCGCCTCTTCCAGATCGTGACCGGGTTCAACACGATAAAGCTGTGTCATCAGTCCCGCAGTGATGTACTGGTCATATTCGGCTTTGCCAACCTCTATCGAAGGCATAACGCCGATCTCAACGAGTTTCGGATCAAGTGCGAAGTAAAGCGCCACCAGGTCTGCACGGGCTTCTTCCAGTGTGCTCGCGTAGTTCTTGAGCGTCTGGTCGGGAGGCGCAACACCATCCTCGAGCTTTCCCGAAGCGTGGCCAATCACTTCATGCATATCCACGTGGAGGGTCGAGGCAAGAGCTCCGTGTTCCTTGATCCGCGCGGCAATCTCCGGCGTTGCGCTGAATTCCTCGGTCGCCGGGCTTTGAGATCTCACGTAATTATAGGCGTCAATGATGTTGCCCAGAGTCACCGACTTGGAGCCGTGTTCCGCCCGTATCCAATCAGGGTTTGGCAAGTTGATTCCAATGGGAGTGGCAGGCGCGGAGTCTCCGGCCTCGCTGATGACCGTAATGACCTTGGCCGATATGCCGGTCACGTTTTTCTTCTTATGTTCCGGCAAGATAGGCGATTGGTCCTCAAACCACTGGGCATACTTCGAAATGGCCGCGATCCGCCGTGTGGCCTCCATATCCCGCATCGAGACTACCGATTCGAAAGCGCCCTTCTTGGCAAGAGGATCCTGGTATACCTCGATAAAACCGTTAACTACATCGATGCGAGCTTCGGTTTCCTTCACCCACAAAACGGAATGCCTGTCGAAATGCTCCAGGTCACCCGTTTCATAAAACTTGATCAGTTCCTGCAGATGGGCCTTTTGCGTCTCGTTCTCGGCGACGTCGACAGCCTTTTGCAGCCAATAGACAATCTTCTCGATCGCAGGCCCGTACATTCCTCCCTTTTTCCAAACACGTTCAACGACTCTGCCGTCTTGCTTCACGACTTTCGAGTTCAGGCCAAACGAAAGCCTCTTATTGGAGCTCCGTTTTTCCAGTTCCTCGTAGTACTTGATGACTTCGTCCTCGGTAACCCCCTCGTAGAAGTTTCCGGCTGAAGCCTTCACATTGTCGGTGTTCGGGGAAAGATCGACTGCCTTTTTGTCAAGGTCGGGATCGAAGATGATCGGAGTGATAAATCGGGCGAATTCAGCAAATGATTTGCCCTCCAGTGGAAGACCTTCTGACTGCTCGAGCACCTTGACAAAGAAATCACGAGTGCAATCGGGCACAAACTTAATGCTTGAATAATGGTGGTGAATGCCGTTTGAGAAGAACACACGCTTGGCGTAGACCACCAGCTTCTGGAACTCCTCGCTGGTTCGGTCCCCTTTGTAGCTTTTCAGGATCGCTTCCAGGGTCTTTCGAACCAGCAGATTGTGCCTGTATTTCTGATCATAGAAAATGTCTCGCCCGGCCAGGCCTGCCTCTGCGAGATAGTACGCAAGTTTCTTCTGCTCGAGGGACAGCTCGTCAAACCCCGGGACTCGATACCTCAGGATTTGAATGTCCGCGAACCGATCGACAACCACTTTGAATTCCTCGTTATCGTCAGCGAGCGGGCGGGCCGCCACTTCCGGCTGAAAAACAAAGACGGCGGCGATCGATACACCCACTACAGTCAACAGCACAACCGGCGCCAACCGAGCCGCTTCTATGGCAAGTTCTTTCATATCGATTTCTGAAGATACCATGTTCTGCCCTAGAATGGAGATAACTCCCCACCTCTCCGATCAATAAGGAGTCAACATGCCAAAGACAAAATCCAGAAAAGAGGAAAGCGAAGCCACGGAGTTACCGAGCACAATTGCCCGCTCGGACAAGAATGCCCAGAAGACCTGGCAAAAGGCGCATGAGAGTGCAGTGAAAACTTACGGCGAGGGTCGCAGTGCTTATCGGGTGGCGTATGCTGCGCTCAAACATTCTTATGAGAAAAAAGGAGACCGATGGGTGAAGAAGGCTGAAAAGGGGCCTTCCGACCCGCAGGCAGCCACCGGGCCCACTACCAATCCCAAATCAATAGAAGGGAAGAAACCGACCGCTGGCGGCAAAGTCGCAAAAACCGAAAAGGAGGCAGAAGAAAAACGCAAAGAGGCCAAAAGAGAAGACGCGAAGGCTCGGCG